>NZ_JBIQHY010000081.1:0-32090 GCF_044508335.1 Actinomadura sp. | reverse complement strand
CATGCCGGAACGGCCCGCGCCGGGGGGCGCGGGCCGTGGGGCGGGCGGGTCAGCGGCGTCTGGAGGGGCCGGCGGCCTTGCGCCGCTGGCGCTGGCTGCCCGGTGCCGGGCGGCGGGCCGGCGGCGCCGGGTCCGGGGCCGGAGCCGGGGCGGCGGGCGGGCGCGGGGGCCGCGGCGGGCCGGGCGGGGTCATGTCGCCGAACTTGCCGTCGGGGCGGCGGGGCGCCTCGATCGGCGGCGGCTCGCGCCGCGCCAGGCCGAGGAAGCCGCCGACGAACAGGAGGATGAGGCCGAGGAGGACCGAGCCGGCCGGGATGTAGCTGCGCACCAGGTCGATCTGCAGCGCGGTCTTGTTCGCCAGGTCGACCAGGGCCTTCTGGTCCTTGTCGACCGTGATCAGGTCGGCCTGGGCGACGATCATCCGCCCCTTGCCGTCCGCCGTCTGGACGGTGCTGCGGATGTTGTCGCGGTGCTTCACCGGGATGCCGGTGCGCGGGTCGACCCAGACCGTGTTGTACGCCTCGGTGTAGCGGTCGACCTTCTGGTTCCCGGCGTCCTCCGGCAGCCCCAGCATCTTCGCGGGCAGCTTGGTGTCGAGCGCGGCCGTCTTCGTCAGCGGGATCGTCTGGGTGAACCGGTAGGTCGTGAGCCCGTGGACCTTCTCGACGGCGCCGAACTGCATCGGCGCCGACTGCTTGGTCGTCATGTCGAAGAACGGGTAGTCGCGCTTGTGGACGTTCGCGATCGGGAACAGCAGCCCGTAGCCGGACATCCGGACGGTGTTGTCGCCGTCGACGTTGACGCCGCAGCAGTTGACCAGCCGCCCCGTCCGGCGGTCGAAGGCGATGCGGAAGCCCTGGATCTGGATGGGCTTGTCCGGTTGGGCCTCGTCGTAGATGTTGGTCGTGGAGTCCCAGACCGCGATGTCGTCGTCGCCCTCGTTGGCGCGGACATCGCCGCGGACGGTGTTCTTGGCCAGCAGCGTGACGCCGGTCTTCGTCTTCAGGTCCGCCTGGTCGAAGTACGTGGAGTCCTTCGACTGCAGCAGCGTCACCTGGTAGCGGTTCAGCGGCGCGACGACCACCTGGTCGGCCACGTAGAAGCGGACCAGCGGCGCGAGCGCGAGGAAGAAGGCACCGAGGCCGATCAGGACCAGGCCGACCGGTCGCCGCATGAACACCTCCGGGACTGCCGTCGTCATCGTCAACGGCCAAGAGGCCGGGTCCGGCATGTCCGAGTTACCCTACAGGACCCCTGATACCGCGCGTCCAATAAGAGTAGGCATTCGACCCCGCGGACGTCACTCTCGCCCCGGGATGGCCGCACGGACCGGCGGAGTGGCTGCCCTGCCCCCGTACCGGCCGGTAAGCTCCGCGTTACCCCGGTGCCCCGACACAGGCGAGGTGATCATTGACCGCGGCGGCACACGATCAGCCTGCGGCGCACACGCGGGCCGCGCACGGCGGGCTCCCGCCCGTCCCGCGGCACTGCGCGACGCTGGCGCGGTCGGTGCGGCTGCTGACCGCGTTCCGCCGGGAGCGCAGCGATCCGGAGTACTTCTACGACGTGATGGCGCGGGACACCGTCGCGCAGCTCGGGTCGTACACGGACCTGCGGGGCGCGACCGTCATCGACGTGGGGACGGGCTTCGGGTTCTTCGCGCGGGCGCTGGCCGCCGCCGGCGCGCGCTGCACCGGGATCGACCACGACCTCGGGGAGCTGACCGCGCACGGCGGCCGCGAGGCGAACCGGCTCGTCGCGAGCGCGCTGGCCCTGCCGTTCCGGACGGGGTCCGCCGACGTGTGCTTCTCGTCCAACGTGCTGGAGCACGTCCCCGACCCGTGGCGCATGGGCGAGGAGATGGTGCGGGTGACGAGGCCGGGCGGGACGGTCTTCCTGTCGTTCACCAACTGGCTGTCCCCGTGGGGCGGGCACGAGACCTCGCCGTGGCACTACCTGGGCGGCGACCGGGCCGCCCGCTGGTACGAGCGCCGGACCGGGCGGCCGCCGAAGAACCGGTTCGGCCGCAACCTGCACCCGGTGTCGGTGTCGGCGGCGCTGGCGTGGGCGCGGCGGCGCGACGACGTGCGGGTCCTGGACGCGCTGCCCCGCTACCACCCGCGCTGGGCGGAGGGCGTCGTCCGCGTCCCGGGGCTGCGCGAGATCGCGACCTGGAACCTGCTCCTCGTCCTGCGGAAGAGGGACCGGTGAGGACCGCGGCGCGGCCGGCGCCGCCGCCGATCTCCGGGCGCCAGGACACGATCGACGGGCTGCGCGCCGTGGCCGCGCTCGCCGTACTCGTCTTCCACGTCGCGGGCGCGGCCGGGTCCACCACCAACCCGAACGGGCCGCGGTGGCTGTTCAACGGCGGCCAGATCGGCGTGCCGATCTTCTTCGCGCTGTCCGGGCTGCTGCTCTACCGGCCGTGGGCCGCGGCGGCGCTGGACGGCAGGGCGGCCCCGCGCACGGCCGCGTACCTGCGCAAGCGGGTGCTGCGCATCATGCCCGCCTACTGGGCGGTGATCGCGGTCTTCATGGCCACGGCGGGACGCGACCACATCGGCGACCCGGTCACGTGGGCGTCGCTGCTCACCCTCACGCAGACCTACCTGCCCGATCCGTGGTGGAACGGGCCCCTGGGCCCGGCGGAGCTCGGGCAGTTCTGGAGCCTCGTCGTCGAGGTCGCCTGGTATGCGACGCTCCCGTTCACCGCGGCGGTCCTCGCCTGGTACGCGCGCCGCACGCGCAGCCACGACGTCGGCGCCCGGGCCAGGCGGCTCCTGATCGGCATCGGCGTCTACGCGTCGCTGTCGTTCCCCTGGACGGCCGCCATGTTCGTCCCCGAACGGCACGGCGAGATGGGGCTGTGGCTGCCGCGGTACTTCGTCTGGTTCGCGACCGGGATGGCGCTCGCGGTGGTGACGGTGTGGGCGCGGCTGGACGAGCGGCGCCCGGTCGCGGCGCTGTGCCGGGCCGTGTCGGACTCGTGGGCGGCGTGCTGGGTCGCGGCGGCGATGCTGTACGTGGTGGCGGCGACGCCGGCGGCGGGCCCGCTCAGCCTGCAGACGCCGGACACGTTCTGGACGTCCGTGCTGCACCTGGTCGTGTTCGGGCTGTCCGCGGCTGCGCTGGTCGCGCCGGTCGCGCTGGCGCCCGCCGGGCAGCCCGCGCTCGGCGCGATCCTCGGCAACCGGGTGATGCGGTTCCTCGGCCGGATCTCCTACGGCGTGTTCGCCTGGCAGCTGCTGATCATCGTTTCCTGGTACGACGCGACGGACCGGGGTTTCCGGGGGGACGTCGCGACGGATCTGCCGCTGCTGGGGGCGGCGTCCATCGCAGCGGGGACCCTGAGCTACTACCTGGTGGAGTGGCCGGTCCAGCGGCTGGCCCGGCGCCGGGACCGGGCCCGCCCGGCCCCTGCCCGGGTGCCGTCCAGCTGAGCGGGATCCGCCCGCCGGAGTCGCCGCCGCCGCGCGGCTTCGGCCGCCACAGCTCGACCGCGACGCGCCCGACGACGGCGAGCCCGAGCAGCTGCGGCGCGATGTCGCCGAGCGGGCCGGACGGGGCGGCCGGGTTGTCGAGCAGGTGGAGCCGCATCCCGGCGGCGATGCAGCCGGCGCCGGCGAGCATGGCGAGCCCGATCGGCCACGGGGAGGCGAGCGCGCGCAGGACGGCGGAGTCGCGGGTGCGGGCCCAGCCGCACAGGACCGCGACGCCGAGGGCGACCGCGGCGCCCGGCACCCCGGCGATCCAGCCGCCGAGCACGGCGGCGAGCCCGATCGCCGCCCACGCGGGCCAGCCGGTCCCGGCGACCCTGGCGCGCGGGTCGGGCCGCCGGCCGCGGGCGGGGCCGGGCCACAGCGCGGCGATCAGCAGGACGAGGAGCAGGTTGAGGCCGGCGACGACGGCGATCCGCTGAGCCTGGTCGGGCGTGTAGGTCAGCTCGACGACGCCGCTGGTGCCCTTGGGGACGAGCCAGCCCTGCTTCCACCCGTCCAGCCGGACGGCCCGCAGCTCGGTGCCGCCGGCGGTCGTCGCGTGCCAGCCGGTGTTGAAGTTCTCGTTCACGGTGAGGAACGAGGCGGCGGCGGCGTCGACCTCCAGCCTGCGGGAGCTGGAGCCCCAGCTGATGACCTTGACCTCCTGCGGCGGCGCGGCGGCGGCGTCGGGTCCGGGCCTGGTCCCGACCGTGACGGTGTCGATGCGGTAGCCGTCGAACGGCACCGACGCGAGGCGGTTCTGGCCCTTGGTGAGCACGGCCTGCTCGCAGGCGCTGAACCGGAGCGGCCGGCCGGCGAGGAGGTCGCCGAGCGTCCCGGTCGCCTTCGTCTGGATCGTCGTGCCCTGGCCACCGCCCGCCCGGCCGGCGCCGGCCCCGCCGGTCTGGGCGGCGGTCTGGCCGGCCTGGTCCGCGGGCGGGCCGACCTGCAGCTTGGGGCCGTATCCGCACGGGAGCTCCAGCGGGTAGGTGTGCACGTCCGGGAACGGCTTCACCCCGGGGATGGTCAGCTCCGCGAGCTGGACGGGCTGGGTCCGGCCGTCGCGGAAGAAGGTGATCGTCAGCCGGTCGGTGGACATCGGCGCGAACGAGAGCCTGCCCTTGCCGTCCGACAGGCCCTCGCGGATCTGGCCGTCCGCGCCCTCGACCCGCAGCCGGATCGGGCCCGCGGCGCCGGGCGGGCGGACGACCGTCAGCGCGGACACCCGCTCCCGGCCGTGCCACCGCACCGAGTAGGTCGGCTCCGCGTCCCGCTCCGCGGAGATCCAGGACGTCGCCGGGTCGCCGTCGAAGCCGGACCGCGGCTGGTCGGCGGGGTGCCCGGACAGGGTGGAGCTGGCGGTGACGACCGGCTGCCCGTGGACGGCCGTGTACCGATCGATGAGCCGCTGGTCGGCGAGGACCGCCGTCCCGGTGACGGGCGCCTTGCCGGTCACCGCCGAGGTGAACGTCCGGTCGAAGCCCGCGCCCTCCTCGTCGCCGGAGCCGAGGGACGGCGAGCACACCCACCGCGCGCCGCCCCTCATGCATTCGTCCGCCGCGCCCGGCGCCCGGCTCATCACGTAGGAGGCGGGCCGGTCGAGCCCGCGCGGCGCGGGCATCGTGTAGGTGCGGGTCGGCGTCACGCCGCCGATCGACACCTCCGCGATCGCCGCGGCGGCGAACGCCGGGACGATCGGCTCGGAGGCGAGCCGGGTGATGCGCAGCCGCAGCCAGCGGGTCGGGCCGTCGGGCGCGTCGAGCGGCTGCGGGTTCGCGCTCTGCCGGACGTCCTGCTCCAGGCTGCCGTTCTCGGTCTCGACGGCGACGCGGGCGACCGGCGGCCCGAGCGCGGTGTTCTGCACGAACGTGGCGGTCAGGTCCCGGACGTCGCGGGCGCGGTCGAAGTCGACGCGGAGCCACTGCCCGGCCGGCCCGTTCCAGCCGCCCGTCCGCCAGGCGGTCAGCCGGTCCCCGTCGAACGCGGCGTAGGGGGTGTCCCCGGGATCGCGGGACTGCGGGATCGCGTCGTCGCCGGCGGCCGACGTGGACGCCGTGACGTCGCGGACGCCGCCGCCGTAGGTCACGTGGGTGGTGTACCGCTTCCAGCCGGTGTCGAGGACGTCGGCGGCCTCACCGCTGCGCGCCGCGGACATCGTCGGGGAGGTCTGGTGCAGCTCGCCGAAGTCGCGCCGCAGCAGCCGGGGCGAGTCGGCCACGACCGGAGTGCCGCCGAGGTCGGGGGCGTCGTCGTCCAGCAGGACGGGACCGTCCGGCAGCGCGCCGTCGTCGGCCATGGCGAGCAGCGACTCCGGCCCGCCGTACACGCGGACGGGGTCGGCCGCGCCGGTCAGGGTCGCGACGCCGGCGGCGCCCTCGACCTCGTACACCTCCAGCGGCGGGTACCTCTGGTCGAAGTCGGTCACCGCGTCCTGGTTGCCGCCGCCGAGGGGCGGGCCGAACGAGGCGACCTTCCGCAGGCCGGGCGAGCCGTCCAGGGCCTGGTGGAGGCGGGCGGGCCAGGCGCCGCGCAGCGTCTCCCGCCGCAGGTCGTTGCGGACCAGCACGTACCGGACGCCCATCCGGCCGAGGAACGCGCTGAGCCCCGGCGACCCCTGCCCGGACCGCACCTGCAGGTCGATGGCGTCGAGCGCCCGCGTGTAGCCCGGCGACCCGGCGGGGACCAGCTGCCGGACGCCCCACCGGGCGGTCAGCAGCGGCTGGACGATGTCGTCCATCGGCCGGCCCCACAGGTACTCGCCGAACGCCGCGCCGGGGACGGCGAGCACGCCCTGCTGCCCGGCCCGCGCGTTGATCCACGAGGCGGCGTCCCGCCAGTACTTCGGCACCTCCTTGAAGTCGCCGGGCCCGGACAGGCCGTGCGAGACGGCGGTGAGGCCGACGCCGCCGAGCGCGACGGCGGCGGCGACCGGCAGGCTGAGCAGCGACCGCGGCGCCATGCCGAACGCCGGGCCGGTCCCGGCGGTCAGGCCGCGCACCCGCGCGTCGCGGGACCTGCGGTCCCGCAGGTGGCGGCCGGCCGCGGTGAGCAGGTGGGCGAGCCCGAACGCGAGCGGCAGCCGGACGACCGCGTCGAACTTGTGCAGGTTGCGCAGCGGCGCGAGCGGGCCGTCGAGCAGGTCGCGGAGCTCGGCGGCGAACGGGCCGGGGATGTCGCTGATGTGGCCCATGGACACGATCGCGAGCCCGGTCAGCAGGGTGAGCAGCAGGAACGTCCGCTCCGGCAGCAGCCGGGCGAGCAGCCCGGCGAGGCCGAGGGCGGCGACGGCGCCGGTGCAGACGATCGGCACCGGGCTGAGCGAGAGGCCGTGCCCGACCGGCCACCAGACCTGGCCGTCGACGATCAGGTAGTTGACCCAGCGCTCCGCGCCGCGCAGCACGTTGATCAGGCCGGTCGGCCCGGTGGTCGTCTCCGCCTTCTCGGTGTAGGTCAGCCAGGAGAACCCGTACGTGCCGGTGAGCAGCAGCGGCGCCAGCCACCACGCGGTCGCGGCGCCCACCGCCGCCGACCACCAGGCGAGCAGCCGGACGCGGAGCGACCCGCGCGGCCGCGTCACGATGTACAGGAACGGGACGACGAGGACGGCGACGGTCGCGGTCGCGTTGATGCCGCCGCAGCAGGCGACGGCGAGCCCGGACCGCGCCGCGGCCCGGAGCCGGCCGCACTCGCCGGACGCCGCGGCGACCAGCGGCAGGACGATCCACGGCAGCATCGCGACCGGCAGGTACTCCGAGGAGATCTGGCCGAGGGTGGCCAGCCCGTTCGGCGCGAGCGCGTACGCCGTCGCGGCGAACAGCCGGGTCCACTGCCCGTCCCGCCCCGTCCCGCCGATGCCGAGCCGCCCGGCCAGCCGCCAGGTGCCGGTGAAGGCGAGGCACATCAGCAGCGACAGCCAGAACCGCTGGGTGATCCACGCGGGCATGCCGAGCACGTCGCCGAGCGCGAAGAACGGCCCCATCGGGAACAGGTAGCCGACGGCCTGGTTCTGCAGCTGGCCGAACTGCTCGGGATCCCACAGGTGGAGGGCGCGGCCGAGGAACCCGAGCGGGTTCACCGCCATGTCGATCTTGGTGTCGGCGAGGATGGCGCCGGGCCGGGTGCCGAACGCGATCGCGGTCAGCGCGAGGCAGCACGCCAGCACGCGCAGCCGCTCCCGCAGCCGCGCGGCGGCGTCCCAGCCGTCCGGCCCGCCGGGGCCGGGCGGGCGGGACGCGCCGGCGCGGGGCGGATTCGCCTCTCCCACGGCCATGCTCGCCCTCTGCCCCTCTCTGTGCTCCCCCGGGACGTCAGCCAGGGTGTCCGCCAAAGTACCCGCGGCGGCGCGCTTCGCGGACGGCGGTACCGATCAGGCCGCGCATCCGGTCGGCGGTGCGGGCCCAGTCGAACTCCGCCGCCCACCTCCGGCATTCCGCGGCCGTGCGCTCGCGCTGCGCGGGGTCGTCGAGTTCCTTGAGAGCGCGTTCGACGACAGCGGCCAGGTCGTCGCCGTCGCGGACGAGCCATCCGGTGGCGCCGTCGCGCACCGCGTCGCGCAGGCCGTCCACGTCGTAGGCGACGGTCGGGACGCCCAGGGCCGCGGCCTCGATCACGCTGAGCCCCCAGCCCTCGCCCTGGGACGTGCTGAGGTGCAGGTCGGCGCGCGCGACCAGGGCCGCCTTGACGTTCTCGGCCACGTACCCGTGCGCGATGACGGTGCCGTCCAGGCCACGCGCGCTGATGGCGGCCTTCAGGGCGGGCGCTTCGGGGCCGTCCCCCACGATGTGGAGCTTCAGCCCGGGCCGCGTCTCGGCGAGGCTCTGCGCGAGGTCGAGCAGCAGATGCGGGCGCTTGTGCGGGACGAGCCGCGTCACGCACACCAGATCGGGGTCTCCGGCGGGCGCCGGGACCGCGCCGCCGGGTTCGGCGACCGACGAGCCGTTGTGGACGATGTGCGCGGCCCCCGTCCACCCCAGCCGCTCCCGGACGGCGCGCAGCGTGGACGGCGAGACGACCACGAACGCGTGCCGCCGGTACGTCCAGCGGCTCACGGGCCCCTCCAGCATCTGCCCGAGCCAGGCCAGCCATCGGGGGAAGTACAGGCCGAACTGCGCGTCGTGCACATGGTGGACGACGCAGAACACGGGGACCCGGCGCGGCAGCACCCACGGTGTGAAGAACGGGATGCCGTTCTGGCAGTCGACGACCGCGTCGAAGCGGCGGCGGTGGGCCAGCATCCACAGCAGGACGAGCGGGTAGACGGTGAACCGGCCGCCGAGGCGCACGAACTCCACGCCGCCGGCCCGCTCCCTGCGCCGCTGGCCGGGCGCCCTGCACGTCACATAGTGGACGCGGTCCCCCCGGCCGGCGAACCCGCGGGCCAGCTCCCAGGCGTAGCGTTCCGCACCGCCCGCGGCGGGGTGCCCGGGATCCCGCCAGTTGACGACCGCCAGCCGCAGATCCGCGCTCATCCCGTCTTGGCGCTCGGCGCCGGCGCCTTCTCGGAGGCGGTGACCGGCACCGGCCGCGGCTCGGGGAGCTTCGAGTCGGCCGGGACCGACCGGACGGGCGCGACGGGGATGTTCGGCGCCGCCGGGACGCCGGGCATGCGGAGACCGGCGCGTGCGCGGATGCGTGCGAGGTCCAGCAGGCACTGGAGCGAGTGGCGCCGCACCGAGAACGTCGACCCCGGGCGGTCGCGCCAGACCACCGGGATCGCCGTCACGGACGCCCCCCGCCGCACGCAGTGGGCCAGCAGCTCGACGTCGAACGAGAACCCGACCGTGCGGAGCTCTTCGGCGGCGGCGCGCCCGAGCGGCCCGTCGAAGAACTTGAACCCGCACTGGGTGTCCTGGATGCCGCCCACGAGGTCGCGGACGATCCGGTTGAACGTGATGGCGCCGAGTCTCCTGATCGGCAGCGCGTATCCCTGGACGACCGACCGACCGTGGCGCCTTGACCCGACCACGACCGGGCGGCCCTCGCGCAGCAGGACGATGGCTTCGTCCAGCGCGGCGAGGTCTGTTGCCATATCGGCGTCCATGAACCCCACGTACGGGGCCCGCGTCTCCAGCAGCCCTGCCCGGACCGCCGCTCCCTTGCCCCGGCGTTCGCAGCGCACCAGCCGCACCGGTACCGGACCGTCCCACCCGCGGACCACGTCGGCCGTCCCGTCGGTGCTGGCGTTGTCGACGACGATGACCTCCGCCCGCAGCGGAAGGCCGTCGAGCTTGTCGCACAGCAGGGCCAGCCCCGCCGGAAGCCTGTCGGCCTCGTTGTAGGCGGGAACGACGATCTCCAGGAGGGTGCGGCCGTCACGCCAGGTCCCCATCAGGGCCTACAGGTCAGCGGGAGCCGTAGTTGTACAACGGCTTGATGACCGGGTCCTTCTGGGAGGCGTTCACGAGCTGTACCGTGCCGAACGACGCTCCGGCGGCGAGCAGAACGCCGACCAACGCGGCGATGGCGATGCGCATCAGGGGATCCTTCGTCGATGATGGGGGCTGCGGGCCTTGATACTGCCGAGTAACGGAAGGCTCAGAGTAATACGTGCGCCCAGAATTGACCAGAAAACGACCAGACTCATGATGCCCCAGGCGGCCGCGACGGGCGCTGCCGGCACGCGTTCCCCGGGCACCTCGGCGGCCCCATCGATCCGGTAGACGGCCAAGTCGGCGCCGTGCAGCACCTCGGTGGCCGGGCCGGACGGCCGGACCGCGCCGGTCTCCGCGTCGACGACGACGTACCGTACGCCCGCGTCGCGGAGGGTCGCGGCGGCGGGCGCCCCGTTCTTCGCGGCGGGGGCGAGCCGGACGGCCCTCGGATCCTCGGGAGGGACGGTCGTGCCGTCCACGGTGACGGCGTCGTCCGCGATGACGTGCCGGCCGTGCAGGTAGCGGGGCAGCGGGTCGAGCACGCGGCGGCCGTGGTTCCAGGGGTAGCTCCGGTACGACGCCCACGGCAGCACCAGCACGTCGCCCGGCGCGGGATCGCGGTCGATGATCTGCCTGGCCCGCGCCCAGTCGTCCGGGTAGTGGACGGCCCGCAGCTCGCCCGCCGCACCCCACGCCAGCGTCGGCAGCAGGAACACCGGCACGGCCATCGCCGCGGCGGCCACCCCCGGCCATCTCGCCTCGGCGGCCCGCTCGGCGGCCGCGCCGAGCCCGACCGCGACGACGACGGCGAGCGGCGCCGCGTACTGCTGGCCGTCCCGCAGCACGGCGAACCCCGGCCACAGGCCGACGAGCCCTTCGAGGACGGGAGCGGCGACCGCGCCCAGCGCCGCGACCGCGAAGCCGGCGGCGGCGGCGACCGCGGCGCCGCGCCACCACACCGGGCCCCGGCCCCATCGCCGGTAGGCGGCGAGCGCGACGACCACGACGAGCAGCCAGATCGTCGCGGTCACCGGCGCCCCGTAGCCGTCCGGCACCGTCTCGCCGTTCCACACGCCGCCGAGCAGGAGGAGGCTGCCGAGCGTCCCGAACGGGGTGTCCGCCCTGGCGGCGAACAGGCCGACGGCCTCCCCGTCCGCCGGCAGCCCCGCCGGCCGCAGCACCCCGGGGACCAGCCACGGCAGGCTCAGGACGCCCACGGCCGCGGCGACCCGCGCCGCCGCGGCGAGCGGCGCGGAGCCTCCGGGGCGCGCGGGCACGGGCCGTTCCCCCGGCCCCGGAGGGGGCCGGCGTCTCCACCGGGCGGTCGTCAGCGCGACGGTCAGGGCGGTGATGCCGGTGACGGTCAGCGCCGCGAACCCGCCGACGGCGGCGGGAAGCAGGGTGCGGACGAGGCGGCGGGTGCCGCCGGGCTCGGCCGTGCGGGCGGCGGCCGCCACCACCCAGGGCAGGGCCGCGTAGCCGAGGAGCAGGGCCCACTGGCCGAGGAGGAGCCGTTCGGCGACGAACGGGTTCCAGGCGTAGCAGACCCCGGCGGCGAGGCGCGGCGGCATGCGGCGGGACGGCACCAGCGACGCCGCCGCCGTGCACGCCATCACGAAGATCGCCAGCAGGACGAGCTTCTGCGCGGCGTCCGCGGGCACGGCGGAGGCGAGCGCGGTGGCGAACGCGTCGCTCGGGACGTGCCGGGGGACGGTCCCCGTCAGCCCGAACGTCATCGCCGTGAACGCGGGGTCGGGCACGAACACCATGTCGTACGACAGCACGAACCCGGGCGCGAGCCCCGGCCCGAGTGCCGCAAGCCCGAGCCCCAGCCCGGTCAGCGCGGCCACCAGGTGCCGCGTCCGCTCAGTCAACTGGCCCGCTCCCCCATGTCGAGCCTGGACGCTACCCGACCCGCGCGGCTACCGCGCCGGCTCGGGGTCCCGGGGCAGGCCGAGGATGCGCTCGCCGATCACGTTCAGGTTGACCTCGGTGGTGCCGCCGCCGATGCTCATGGCGCGGGACGCCAGCAGGTACCGGGTCCAGCGGGCGCGCAGGTCGTCCTTCCAGCCGCCGGTCAGCGCGCCCTCCTCGCCGAGGAGCGTGAACCCGAACTCGGTGACCTGCTGGCCGTGCTCCATCGCCACCAGCTTCCGGACGTTCGCGGTGGCGCCCGGGTCGGTGCCCGACAGCTGCTTCAGCGTGGCGCGGAGGCCGAGCAGCTTGAACGAGTGCTCGTCGCAGGCGAGCCGGCCGAGACCGTCCCGGACGACCGGGTCGCCGTCCAGGCCGAGCCCGGCGGCGAGGTCGAGCAGCTTCGGCAGGTCGCCGCCGAGCTGGAAGCTGCTGGTCAGGCCGACGCGCTCGTTGGCGAGCGTGGTGCGGGCGACCCGCCAGCCGGCGTTGACGGGGCCGACGACGAGGTCGTCCGGCACGAACACGCCGTCCAGGAACACCTCGTTGAACACGGCGTCGCCCGTGCATTCGCGCAGCGGGCGGATCTCGATGCCCGGCGACTTCATGTCGACGAGGAAGTAGGTGATGCCGTCGTGCTTGGGCCGGCCGGGGTCGGTGCGGGCGATGCAGATGCCCCACTGCGCGTCGCGGGCGAGCGACGTCCAGATCTTCTGGCCGGTGATCGTCCAGCCGCCCTCGGCGCGCTCCGCGCGGGTGCGCAGCCCGGCGAGGTCGGAGCCCGCGCCCGGCTCGGAGAACAGCTGGCACCAGATCAGCTCGCCGCGCAGCGTCGGCGGCAGGAACCGCTCCTGCTGCTCCGGCGTCCCGTACTGGACCAGCGACGGGACCACCCAGGCCCCGATCATCAGCGGCACCGGGCGCACCTTCGCCGCCTCCAGCTCCTGCTGGATGACGATCTGCTCCAGCGGCCCGGCGCCCCGCCCCCACGGCTTCGGCAGGTGCGGCGTCACCCAGCCGCCCTCCGCCATCGCCGCGCGCTGTTCGAGGGGCTCCATCGCGGCCAGCTCGGCGACGCGGGCGCGGATCTCCTCGCGGACGGGCTCGGCGTCCTCGTCCAGCTCGACGCTCATCGGCCGCCGGACGCCCCGCACGGCGAGCGCGGCGACCTCCGCCCGGTGCTCACTGGCCCGGCCCAGCAGTGCGCGGAGCGTCAGGGCCCGGCGGTAGACGAGGTGGGCGTCGTGCTCGTAGGTGTAGCCGATGCCACCGTGGATCTGGATGTTGCCCTCAGCGCAGGTGACCGCCGCGTCGGCCGCGAGCACCGCGGCGACGCCGAGCGCGTAGGCGCGCTGCTCCTCGGGCTCGTCCAGCGCGCGCGCCGCGTCCCACACGGCGGCCCTGGCGCGCTCGACCGCGATGAGCATCCGGGCGCACTTGTGCTTGACGCCCTGGAACTGGCCGATCGGACGCCCGAACTGCTCGCGGAGCTTGGCGTAGGCGACCGCGTCGTCCAGCGCGCGCCCCGCCACACCGCACGCCTCCGCGCCCAGCAGGACGGTGGCGAAGGCCCGTCCGTCCACGGCGCCGAGGAAGCGCTCCTCGGGGATGGCCACCCGGTCGGCGGTGACCTTCCCCACGGGACGCGTGATGTCGAGGGACTCCAGCGGCTCCACTGCGACGTCGTCCTTGAAGAGGACGACCCAGCCGTCACCGGCGCGGAGCACGAACACGTCGGCGAGCGGCGCGCCCAGCACCGGCTGGACCGTGCCGGAGACGGTGGAGCCGTCCCGCTCCAGGGCGCCCGAGAGCCCGACCGCCCCGGCCGCGGTGCCGCCGGTGAGCCCGTGCACGTCGCTTCCGGCCGCGCTCAGGATCGTGGCCGCCAGCACCGTCGGCGTGTACGGGCCGGGGGCGAGCGCCCGGCCGAGCTCCTCCAGCACGACGGCCTGCTCGACGAGGCCGAACCCGTCGCCGAGGGGCTCGGGGAGGTGCACGCCCGGGAAGCCCTGGGCGGCGAGGGCGGGCCAGAGCCCGGCGTCGCCCTCCCGCACCTTCTCCGCGGTGATGTTCCGCTCCGCGAACCCGCGCACCGACGCGGCGAGCGCCTCGTGCTCCTCGGTCAACCCGATCGCCATGACCCACCTCTTCTCGGACGTGGGCCACAGACTATTAGAACGGCATTCGGTTTGTCAGGACGCGATCTTCAAGTGGGTGAAGAACTCGTTGAGGTCCGGCCAGCGCTTCTTGTGCGTGTTCGGCATCGACGCGAACACCACGGCCGGGGCCTCGCGGCCGGTGTCGACCACCGCGGTGGCGACGATCTCGCCGGTCGCCCGGATCCCGTCCCGCCGGTAGGTCAGGTAGGAGGCGATCAGCCAGCCCTTGCGCCCGCCGACGGTCAGCGCCTGCGACGCCAGCGGCGCCGTCTTGTGCGGGAACGCGTAGTACTGCGCCTCGTAGCTCTGCGCGACCAGGGCGGCGGTGTTCTTCACGCTCTCCGGGCCCTGGTAGGCGCCCATCAGGCCCGGGTGCAGCGTGCCGGTGAGCAGCTGGCCGTACCAGATCTGCTGCCCGTGCCGCTCCGTCACCAGGATCTGCTGCCCGGACCATCCCGACGTGCCCAGCTTGTTCTTCTTCGTGGGCACCTGCCAGGGCGCCGCGAGCCGCGGGTAGGCGAGGCCGGAGTGGGCGTCCTTCACCATGCCGAGCATCCGGCTCGGCGTGCCGGCGAACCTGGCGAGCGGCTTGTCCGGCGGCAGCTGCGGCTGCGCCTCCTCGGACTGCTCGGCCGCCGACCGCTTGTCGGCGTTGCCGGCCGGCTCCGCGGGCTCGTCGTCGCCGCCGCCCCTGGTGAGGTAGACGGCGCCGGCCGCGATCAGCGCGACGAGCAGCAGCCCGACGCCGCCGAAGAGGATCAGCCGGGACCGGCCGCCCGAGTCGTCCAGCACGTCCCGGGACGGGTTCGGCGAACCACCGAGCTTGGCGTCGGCGGACTCCTCGTTCGCCATCCACTCGGGCATCTGCCAGTTGCCGCTGCTCGGCTTGCCCGGCTTCGCGGGCTGCCCCGACCCGGTCGGGACGGCCGGGACGTAGTTGGAGTCGCCCGCCCCCTCGTCGAACAGCGACCCCTCCCACTGGGGCGCGTCCTCCTCGGAGGCCGGCGCCCCCTCCGGGGCGTACGCGCCCTCGGGGACGGGCTCGTCCCCGGAGACGGGCGCGACCTTGACGTCGTCGGCGTCGCGGTCGCCGGACTCCTGGGACGAGGCCGGAGACTGGGACTGGGACTGGGGCTGGGCCTGGGGCTGCTCGACCCTGCCCCAGACGTCGTGCGACCCTGCGTCCTCGCCGGTGTCGGCGGGATCGGTCGGCGCGGGCATGGGCACCTCGGGAGACTCGGGCTCGGGGAAGACCACCTGCGGACCGGTCGAATCACCGGTGCCGGGCCCCTGCCGGAACCCGTCCCGCGGTTCGCTCTCGTTCATGTCGGTCCAGCGCACACCGCGCTCCCCCTGATCGGACATGCGGCACACGTTACGCGAAGATCAGGAGTGGGCATTCCGCCCGCAATCACGCTCGGGACACATCTTCACATCACCTCAGTGATGGCTCGCCACTCCACCGTCACCCGCTGTGACCAGCGGGTCGTCCGCCAGGCGCTCCCTGGCCAGCAGCGTGGCCCCGGCCACCGCCCCCGGCATCGCGAGCACCGCGCCCAGCGGAATGAGGAACACCACAAAAGTCGTCGCGCCGAATCCCACGACGAGCGGCCGGTCGGCCCTCATCCGCGCGAACCGCTCCTTGCGGAGGACGCCGCGCCGCTCCAGCGCGATCGAGGTCAGCTCACCCGCGAGGAAGTAGCCGGACACGAGCGCCGCGACCACCGGGACGACCGTCTGCCCCACCACGGGCAGGAACCCGCACGCGAAGAACACGACCGCGAACGCCAGCGCGATCGCCCCGATGACCAGCGTGTCCTTGATCGCCCGCCCGAGCTGGACGAGCAGCGGGACGTCCGGCTCCGGCGGCGCGCCGCCCCGCGACTCCTCCACCCGGACCGCGATGGCCTCGTAGAAGGGGTCGCCGACCAGCAGCGTCACCGCGGTGAACGTGATCATCGCCAGGAACAGGGCGGATCCGTAGATCGCGACGCCCGCGACGACCCGGGCGGACGTGCGGGCCGCGTCCGCCCAGCCGTCGGCGAAGCCCGTCGTCCACGCGGCGAGATCGTCGATCTGGAACGCCAGGAAGACCAGCGCCGCCGCGTACACGGCCAGCACGATCAGCGCGGGGATCAGCCCGAACAGCCACTGCGCCGGGTGCCGCGCCGTCCATCCGATGCCGCGCGCCAGATAGCCGGCGCCGGAGAACAGATCCTTGAGCGCGGACGGTTTCGCAGGCACCGGCGGCGCGTTCCGGGGGTGCGGTGGGTTCACGCACCCAGACCCTATACGGGCAGCCCCACGAGACGGGCGGACCGATCCCAGACCGCCCGCCGCAGTTCCGGGTCCTTCAGCGCGCCCGCGACCGGCAGCAGCCCGGCGCCCGGCGTCGAGCTGTGGAAGCCGCCGGTGCGTCCCTCGTGCCGCTCGTCCAGCGCGAGCCGCAGCACCGGCCGCGCGCCCTGCGCCGGCGTCCGCATGAGCGGGGTGCGCGACAGCAGCGAGCCGATCCGCCCGCCGCCGGGCACGTCCCTGAACAGCCCCGTCGCGACGGCCCCGGGGCAGACGGCGTCGACCGTCACCCCGCTGCCCTCCATCCGCCGCGCGAGCTCCTGCGCGAACAGGATGTTGAGCAGCTTGGACCGCCCGTAGACCCGCATCGACTCCAGCGGCCCGTAGGACCCCGGCTCCGCCAGCCGCTCCACGTCGAACCGGCCGGCCCGCCGGTGCGCCTCCGACGCGACGATCACGACCCGCGACGGCGCGCCCTTCTCCAGCAGCCCCAGCAGCAGGTTCGTCAGCAGGAACGGCCCCAGGTGGTTCGTCGCGATCATGCGGTCGTGGCCGTCCGCGCTGACCTTGGCGCGCAGCAGGTGCACCCCGGCATTGCCGACGAGCACGTCCAGATGGTCGAACCGCTCCTCCAGCGACGCCGCCACCCGCCGGACGTCCATCTGCACCGAGAGGTCGGCGATGAAGGTCTCGACCCGCGCGCCCGGGACGTCCCGCGCCAGCTCCTCCACCGTCGCGGCCGCGCGCAGCTCGTTCCGGCAGACGATCCCGACCAGGTACCCGGCTCGCGCCAGCCCCCGCGCGACCTCCTTCCCGATCCCGGACGTCCCGCCGGTCACAATCGCGATCCTCCCCATGCCCCCACCGAACCACCCGCGGCGAACCCCCGGCAAGGCGGCCGCCGCCCCTGGCACAGAACTAGAACGGGTTCTAGTATCTGGGCATGAGGTTCACCTACGCCGAGGCCATGACCGACCCGTCGTTCTACGTGCCGCTGGCCAAGGCGGCCGAGGCCGCGGGCTACACGAGCATGTCGATCGCCGACTCGCTCGTGTATCCGAAGGAGTCCGACTCGACCTACCCCTACACCGCGGACGGCAAGAGGGACTTCCTGGAGGACAAGCCCTTCATCGAGACGTTCACCCTCATCGCGGCCCTCGGCGCGGTGACCACGACGCTGCGCTTCACGCCGTTCGTCCTCAAGCTCCCCATCCGGCCGCCCGTGCTGGTCGCGAAGCAGGCCACGTCCATCGCCTGCATGACCGGCGGCAGGCTCGGCCTGGGCGTCGGCCTCAGCCCGTGGCAGGAGGACTTCCAGGTGATGGGCGTCCCGTGGGAGCGGCGCGGCAAGCGGATGGACGAGGCGATCGACATCCTGCGCGGCCTCAGCACCGGCGAGTACTTCGAGTTCCACGGCGAGCACTTCGACATCCCGGCGATCAAGATGGCGCCCGCGCGCCCCTTCCCGATCCTGGTCGGCGGGCACAGCGAGCCGGCGCTGCGCCGCGCCGTCGTCCGCGGGGACGGCTGGATGCACGCCGGCGGCGACGACCTGGACGCCCTCCTGGGCAGGCTGGACGACATCCGCAAGCAGGAGGGGAAGGCCGGCGCCCCCTTCGAGATCCACGTGATCTCGATGGACGCCTACACGCCCGACGGCGTCAAGCGCCTGGCCGACAAGGGCGTCACCGACGTGATCGTCGGGTTCCGGATGCCCTACGCCAAGGGCCCCGACACGCAGCCCCTGGCCAAGAAGATCGAGCACCTCGAACGCTTCGCCGAGACCGTCATCGCGAAGGTGAACCCGTGAAACAAGAACACGTTTCAGACGTTATTTCGTGGCACGCGCCCGACACCGGCCACCCGGCCCGCCGCGCCGCCCGCGCGTCCATGACCGCCGTCGCCGAGGGCCGCAAGCAGGACTGGCTGGACCTCTTCGCCCCCGACGCCCTCATCGAAGACCCCGTGGGCCCGTCCTTCCTGGACCCTTCGGGCAACGGCCACCGAGGCATCGACGGCATCACCGCCTTCTGGGACGACTTCATCTCCACGATCGCCGGCTTCCGCTTCACGATCGCCGACTCGTTCGCCAACGGCGACTGCTGCGCCAACGTCGCCACGATCACGACCACCATGGCCGACGGCTCCACCATGACCATCGACTGCGTCCTCATCTACAAGGTCGACGAGGACGGCCGGATCACCTCCCTGCGAGCGCACTGGGAACCCGACCGCGCCATGGCCACGATCACCAAGCCCTGATCACGACCAGGCGTCGTCCCGGGGCGACAGCAGCGACCGGGCGATCGTCTGCTTCACCCTCCGCACCGCCATCGACTCGCCCACGAACCCCTGCACGGCCTGAAGCAACTGCTGCAGGCCGCCCGCGTAGTCCAGGCACGTCCGGACGATGGCGTACAGGTCGGCGCGCGCCTCCGCCGACCGCGGAACCGCCCCGGCGATCTCCAGCGACAGCGCCGCCACCAGCTGGTCCCGCCCCCGCTCGGCCCGCAGCCGGGGGATCTCCAGCAGGCCGTCCACGACCCGGAACAGCTCGGCCACCGGCACGTCCGCCGGATACGCCTCGCACCCCTCCGCCGCGGGCTCCTTCTCCTCGGGCACCGCGGGAACCCGGCCGGGCCGCGCCCCGGGCACCATGATCCAGGCGTCGTCGCAGGTCTCCTTCACCTTCACCTGGACCTGGTAGTAGTCGCCCGGATCGACGAGCCCCCGCCCGTGCCGCACCACATCCTCGTACACCCGCCGCGACACGATCAGCGCGATCCCGGTCTCGGCCGCGGCGACCGCCTCCTTCAGCGGCGCCGCGTCCAGCAGCCGGAACGCGTGCGTCAGCGCCGTGCTGACGATCCCCCGCCCGTCCGCCTCGGCCTCACCGACGTTGACCGCCACCCGCAGCCGCATCCGCGCGGCCTCGCTCGCCGCCTCGTTGTGATGCCGCACCTCCGCCCGCAGCCGGCCGACCACCGCCGTGAGCAGCAGCTCCGTCTTCACGTCCGGCGGCATGACGACCATCACCCCGTCCCCGCGGTCCTCGTGATAGCAGTCGTCCAGCCGCAGTCCGGCCCCCGCCAGGCTCCGGTCGAGCCCCTCGTACATCGACTTCCGCACCCGGACCCGCACCGGATCGCCGCGCGAGGCGTCACTGAACCCGGCGATGTCGCAGACGAGGAACGAGCACGTTCCCTCCGGCCGCCATCTCCCCCGCCCCGGGCGCATGGCCTCCATCACAGGCACCTCACCGCCGCTCGCCGCCGATCCCACTCTGCAACCCTCAACCGACCCCGGCAAGGAAAATGCGTCAACCATCACATTCCGTCCCGCTTCCACGGCCCAACCCCACCACCGCGCCCCTTCCCGCACCCCGCGCGACCTGCGGGCCTCCGCCCCGTCCGTGAGAACCGCCAGGGCTCCCTACCTGAGACTTGTCCGCCAGGAGCAGCACCTCCTGGACCGGATCGACAACGAAATCCAGCTTCGGCCGACCAAGGACAACGGCCCGGCGGGACGCAGCGAAAAAATCGGCGGCGCGTCTTCCGCGGATCGACGTGCGCGCGGACCATGGATCCGTATGATCGTCGCGTCGCGACTAGGCTGATGCCCCTGACCCGACGAGGGAGCGCGACGCATTTCCGCTATACGGGATAAGAGGGGAAGACGGCCGTGCCGGACACTCATGGCAGCACATCAGAGTCCAGCGATCCCGCAGCTTCCTTCGACTGGACCCCGCCGACCCTCCACGACCTCGCCTCCGCGGAACTGGACGACGAATCGGTGCCGAGTCTCGCCGTAAACCGCGCCGTCGCAGAGCGCACCATCCCGCGGCCGATCCGAGCGGTCTTCGACAACAAGATGACGGTCGACCGCGAAGGACTCCAGATCCGCCGGAAGGCCGCTTCATAAGCGCAGCCGCGACCAACCGAGGACAATGGCCCCGGTAGGGCAGAAGCAGAACAACGGCGCGTTTTCGACGGATCAGCATGCGTGGCCCCGCGTCCTTATGATCGGCGCGTCATCCCAGGAGGTGCGCGTCAGCCGTCAGAGGAACGGCGACGCATTCTCCGATCGCTGAACGAGAAAGGGAGATGACCATGCCGGCCACGCACCACAGCGCAGCAGAATCCATCGACTTCGCGTCCCCCAGCCAGACCCCACTCCCCAACCGCGAGCTGGACATCCTCGAGCGCTCCACAGGGACGGTCCTGACCTCCGCCCTCCGGCGCGCCTACGAGGAGCTCAGCAACCCGCGCCGCGTCCTGGCCGGGTTCGACAACCTCGTCTGATGCCCGAGCCTGAACCTGCCGAATGGCCCCTACAGGGCCTCGACGTTCCCGCACTCAAAGCCGGTGGATGGCAACCCATGCCGTTCGCGGAGTTCGTTCTCAAGATCCACGGCCGCTGCAATCTCGCCTGCGACTATTGCTACGTCTACGAGAGCGCGGACCAGACGTGGCGTACGCGGCCGACCGCGATGGCCCCCGAGGTCCTGGCCGCGACGACCGCAAGGGTCGCGGAGCATGTCAGCGACCATTTGCTCGAAGACGTTTCGATCGTCCTTCACGGAGGCGAGCCGCTGCTGGCCGGAGAGGCCGCCATTGCCGGCGCCGTTGAACAGTTCCGCGCCGCAATGCCGCCGCCGTGCGACGTCGAGGTGAGCATTCAGACGAACGGGGTGCTGCTCACCGACGCGATGCTGGCGATGCTCGACGAGCACGATGTGGGCGTATCGGTCAGCCTCGACGGCGACCGCGACGGCCACGACCGGCACAGGCTCCGCGCCAACGGGCGTGGCAGCCACTCCGGCGTCATGCGCGGGCTGAACCGGCTCGCGGGCTCGCACCGGCGGCTGTACCGAGGGCTCCTCTGCACGGTGGACCTCGACAATGATCCGATCCGAACGTACGAAGCACTTTTGGAAACCGGTCCGCCCCGCATCGACTTCCTGCTCCCTCACGGAACCTGGAGCGCCCCGCCGCCCCGGCGCCCTGTGGAGGGAGGCGGCACACCCTACGCCGAGTGGCTCATCACGGTGTTCGACCGCTGGTACCACACTCCGCGCAAGGAAACCGGCGTACGGATGTTCGAGGAGATCATGAATGTCCTGCTCGGTGGGCAGAGCCAGAGCGAGAACGTCGGGCTGTCGCCGGTGGCGATGCTCGTCGTCGACACTGACGGGACGCTCCAGCAGGTCGATTCGCTGAAGACCTCTTACGCGGGGGCGCCCGAGACAGGTCTCAACGTCTTCGACCACAGCTTCGACGAGGCGCTGTGGCATCCGGGTGTGGTCGCGCGGCAGATCGGCCGAGCGGCGCTGGCGCCCACCTGCGAGACGTGCGGGGTGCGTGACATCTGCGGCGGCGGCGCGTACGCGCACCGCTACCGGGAGGGCAGCGGCTATCTCAACCCGTCCGTGTACTGCCCGGACCTGATGAAACTGATCGAACACATCGGACGGACCCTCCAGCGCGATCTTGCCCGCGCTCAGCCCACGAGAAGCAACTGATCCGTCCGGACCACCGATCCCTAAAGGGCCGTGGGCTCGATGTCGCATTCCAGCATCTCGCCCCGTTCGACGGCGAGCACCTCCGGATGCTCCCGGCCGAGCATGCGCGCCAGCGAGGCCAGGGCCTGGGCCGTGTCGGGCGCATCGTCTTCCATGGCAGTGCGCACACGTCCCAGATTGAGAGTGACGGCGAGCGAGTAGGGATGCCGCTCGCCGAGCAAGCCGATCATCTTGACCCGCGCCTCGGTGAGAAGCCGGACCGCTGCCTCCATCTCGCCGAGCAGGTAGTAGTCGTGGGCCAGCCCCACAGCGGCGCACAGCGCGTAGTAGTGGTCCGGTCCGAGGACCCCGGCTTCGAGGGCGGAGAGCGCGGCCTGGTCGGACTCCTGCGCCGCGTAGGCGTCTGCCAGCCGCCGCAGTACGACCGCCCTGTTGATCGCACAGACGTGTACGAAGGGATGACCATCCCCCATCACCTGGCGATAGCAGTCCAGCGCGTCGTCGATGAGGGGCAGGGCCTCGCCGGGCCGCCCGAGCGCGCTGGTGGCGAGTGCCAGGCTGACCTTGCTGGCCAGCGTATTCGGATGGTATTCGCCGAACCGGCGGACATGCGCGGCGAACGTTTCGGTGGCCAGGCGATGCGCCTCTTCCATGCGTCCCAGCTTCCGCAAGGTGCCGGCGTGGCTCATCTTCGCCTGCAGAACGAGCGAATGCCCGGGACCGAGGACGGGCCGTAGATTGGCCAGGCTCTCGGCCTGCAGATCGTAGGCCCGGTCGTACTGGCCCAGCGCGTGCAGATCTCGGGCGAGGTGATGAGTGGCGCGGAACCGCTGCCGGTAGGACTGCTCCGGGCTTCGCCAGACCTCCATGTCGATGTCGTAGGCCTCCTGGAACCTACCCAAGATGCGCAGGTCGACCGCAAGATTGGCAGCAGCCAGCCGCGCATCGGCCGAACCCCTCCCGCGCAGTTGGCGCATGCGGCGCCAGGCGTCCATATCGACCTCGTAGGCCCGGCGGAAGTCGCCGAGGAAGCGCAGGTCGGCACTGAATCCCGCCGCCGCAAAAAGGGCCTGAAGGTGATCGACGCCGAACTTCGTGCGCGTCCGCGTGAGATTCTCCTCGCTGAGCTTGGCTGCCGATCTGCTGTCGCCCAGGCCCCGCAATGCGTTCGCCAGTACACGTGAAATGTCCAGGACCGCGTCGTCGTCGGGTCCATACCGTTCCAGCCAGCGGTCCAGTGCGATCTCCGCCAGCCTCCGGCTGCCCTCGAAATCCCCGGACTGGTACAGGTACTTCGCCTGGTCGACGCCGACATCCCGGATGTCGGAACCGTCAGCGTCGAATACCCCGGATGGGACGACGTGGGGGGTGATCTCGGATCTGAGTTCCCAGGTCGACTCCTCCTCCGGCTCCCCTGCAGGAGTGGCGGCGGCGAGGATCGCGTGCACATGTGCCTGGACCCGATGGCGCCCGTCCTCGCCGAGACGGTCGTTGAGGATGGCGCGGACGAGGCGGTGGATCTGGAGCGTCTCCGCCTCCCCATCGAAGCGGGCGAGAGAGAACCGGGCGATCGCGCGCATCGTTTCCCGCAGCCCTGTCTCATCGGCCAGCAGTTCCGCGAGTTGGGCGGGGAGCGCGGCCGACGCACCCGCCCCCAGCAGCCTGCAGGACACCGGCTCGGGACCGAAGACGGCCCACAGCTCCAGCAGCGCCCAGGCGACAGGGTCCTCGTCCTGAAGCAGATCGAGGTTCAGGCTCACACCCGCCGCCAGCGATTCCGGGAAATCGTCACCGGACGAGTCCGCCGAGGCGATGTCGGTCAGACGCCGGTCGAAGAGTCGCAGATAGTCCTCGACGGTCCCGTCGGTGACGGCCTGCCATGCCGCGGCCTGGTGGACCGCCAAAGGAAGATCGCCCACGCGCTCCGAGAGCATGTCGGCCTCGGTCTCCGACAGGCGCGGCACCACGCGCCGGAGCAGGGCGATGCTCTCCGGCCGTTCGAAGACCCCCACGTCCACCGCGGACGCGTGGCGCTCCCAACCGCGGTCGCGCGAGGTCACCAGGACGTGGCGGTGCGGCCCGAGGTCCCGCCCCGGTCCGTCGAGCGCCTGCGGAGTCAGCGGGACGAGCTGATCCGGGTCCTGTGCGTTGTCGTAGATCAGCAGCCAGCGGCCATAGGGCCGCCCGGCGCGCAGCGCACGCAGGACGCCGTCGACGACCTCCTTGATGTCGTCGCTCATCGGCAGGCCGAGCTCGCGGGCCAACTGCGCCAGCGCCGCGCGTGCCGACGTCTCCTGCTCGGCCGGAATCCACCACACCAGGTCATAGTCGTCGGCATGGCGGTAGGCGTACTCCAGCGCGAGGTTGGACTTGCCCTCTCCGCCCATGCCGAACTCCGAATGCGGCAAGAGCGCGGCCATGCCGCCCTGCAAGGCCGTCCGAAGCTCGGTGAGCAGCCGGTCGCGTCCGATGAAGTCGGGATTGCGGCCCGGCAGCCACCTGCGCGGTACCGGCGCGGGCTCCGCAGTCGGCGCCACGGAGGATGGGAGCACGGCGTCGGCACCGTCGAAGTCTTCGCCGGCAACCGTGTCGGGGACGGAGGCGGCACCGCTCGTGAGCTGTTTCGCCATCTGCCGGTACGGCCCGCCGAGCCCCGCCAGTGCCTGCGCCGCCACCTGCGCGAACGGCAGGTCGGGCGGCAGCTGCGCCTCTCCTCGCCGCGCCGCGGCGAGGAAGGCGGGGAAGTCCAGCGATGAGCCGAGCCGGTCGCGGACGACATCCCACACCGCGCGCAGCACCTGAAACACCTCGCGGCGGCGCAGGCCCTGCAGCAGGATTTCCCGGACGCCGTCATGGAATTCGTAGGCGATCTCCTCCGCGCGCCCGTCGGACGGGCGTTCGACCATCCGCAGCAGACCGCTCAGGAACACCTCGGCCAGGTCGGCCGAAGCCGAGGTGGGAAGCATCGCCTGCTGGACCAGGCGCATGACGGGCAGCCGCAACGGTGCGGCCGCGAGGAAGGTCGCGAGCTTGAACGCCGCCGGCGACGACGATGCCCGGAACTGCTTGACCCGCATTTCGGCGGAGAGCGCGTCCGTTTCGGCGGGCGGCGGAGACACCGCCGGGCGGCCGGTGAACAGCGCGGCCCCCATGACGTTCCGGCCGCCGCGGGCGACCATGCCCGCCCACGACCGCAGCCAGCGGTCGCTCAGCTCGACAACCGGAATCGCGATGCCCAGCGGGCGGTCGTCGGGAAGCCGCATCGCCGCCCGCGTCACCGTGAGCCGTTCGTTGGCCGCCGCCGGACCGGACGCGCCGAACCGCACGGGCTCGATCGCGGCGGCGGTCCGCCACCACAGCCGCTGCGGCAGCGGCTGGACGATCGCGACGGTGCCGGCGCGGCCCCACCGGTCGAGCAGCGCGGCGGCCCGGCCGTCCTGCCAGGCCGCGCCGATGCAGTCGCTGACGACCAGGACGAGGCGCCGGCGCGTCGGGTCGATCAGCTCGTCAGGATCGCGCTCGGCGCCGACGCCGGACGCCGAGCCGGTGCGGAGGGACAGCCGTCGGGTATCCGTGTCCAGGTACCACGTCCGCACGTCGCGGAACGCGCCGAGCTGCTGCAGCAGCAGTTCCAGCTCATCGACCGTCTGCCGCCACACGACCATCGACGGGCCGACATCCGCGACGAGGGCCAATTCGTACCGTCGCTCCTGCGCCGGCACCATGACGGTTTCCAGCACCCCGGTCTCGGCGATGCGCTGCGCGGTCGCGGTCTCGTTCAGGTGCCTGCGCGTCACCGACGGCACCGTCGTCCGCAGCGGGCGAAGCGCGCGGACGAGCGACAAAGGCCGCGAGATGGCCGGCATGGCGGGCATGCGGACGGGAAACGCGGTGGCCGGGACGTTCTGCCCGGTCAGGTAGATGCCCGCCTCCACCGTCCGCGGCGGCGCCGGGTCGCGTTCCGGCGCAGGCGAGGACTCCGGCGGCGGGGCCGGCGGCGGTGCTGGACCGGGAGACCCGCCCTCGGCCGGTTCCCGGGAGCCGCCCGCCGCCGAGTGTGTCGGGCCCTCGTGCGTCCGGAACCAGTCGGCGAGCCAGAGCGCGTCCGCGACCTCCTCCGCCGTGGGCTGCGGGTCGAGCGCCTGGAGGGCCTCGACGAGCCGCCCGATCATCCCGCGCCGGGCCTCTCGATGGGCCGGAGCACGGTTTCGAGGATCTCCTGCAGCTTCGTCTCGGGCGGCCTGCTCCCGGACGTCGCGAGGTAGACGGCGTTGAGGAGCTGGTCGGTGGCGAGGGCTCCGTCGGCGCGGCGGGCGAGGAACTGCTCGATCAGCTCGTCGCTCACGGAGCGGGCGTCCGGGCCGAGATGCGCCTCGATGATCTCGGCGAGCCTGTCCCGGTCCGGCGGCTCGATCACCAGCCGGACGCACCGGCGCAGGAACGCGGGCGGGAACTCACGCTCCCCGTTGCTGGTGATGATGACGATGGGGAAGTTCTCGCACCGCACCTCGCCGCGGTCGATCGGCACGCGCGGGCCGCCGTCGTGGGTCATCACGTGGATGCGCGACTGCTCCTCGGGCAGCCGCTGCAGCTCCACGATGTCGAACCGGCCCTCTTCGAAGACGTTCAGCAGGTCGTTCGGCAAGTCGATGTTGCTCTTGTCCAGCTCGTCGATGAGGAGAACGCGGGGCAGGTCGCCGGGCAGCAGCGCCGTGCCGAGCGGGCCGAGCCGGATGTAGCGCCCGATGTCGGGCGGCTCCGCCGGCTCCGCCCGGCCGCCCGCGCCGTGCAGGCTGGTCTCGTGCAGCCGGCCGATGGCGTCGTAGTCGTAGAGCCCGTCCTGCAGCGTCGTGTTGCTCGTGATCGACCAGTACAGGACTGAGCCGAGCCCCAGTTCGTAGGCGACGTTGTAGGCCAGGGTGGATTTGCCCGATCCCGGCTTGCCCATCACCAACAGCGGCCGTCTCAGCAGAATCGCCGCGTTGACCCTGTCGACGACAGACTCGTCCGGCCGGTAGGAGATCGCCTGCTGCAATTGCCTCTGCAGGCGCCCGTCACCGGAGTCCACGGAGCTGAACCGGCGCCACGGTGGGGGCGGCGGGAGTTGCCGCACCCGGTCGTGCGGGCTGCTGTCGCCCCGGTAGATGCGCCAGTCGCCATTGAGGCCACCGGTCTCTGGTTCTGTCGTCATGGGCGCCTTCCGGAGGGATGGTGCTAGGCGGGTGGGCGGAGCCGCACGTACGGCTCGGGAATGCGGTCGGCGTCGTCGAACACGAGGGTCAGATTCAGTCCGAGATGGCCGGGGCCGGAGCCGTCGGGGCCGCCCGACAGCGCCTGCCGGCGAAGTTCCATCGTCCGCCGCGGCAGCTTCATCACGTCCGCCGCCAGCAGACCCTTGACCTCCCTGGCGAACTGGGCGGGGTCGCGGCCGTCCCGGCACCACGCGACGACGGGGATGCCGGCGACCAGGCCCACCCAGTGCTCGTCCGGCTCGTCCTCCGCTCGGGCCCATGGCGGGAAGGCCAGCGCGAGGACGGCCGCGGACGCCCCGGACAGCCTGGAGAACAGCTCCTCTTTGTCGTATTCGCCGGGACGGGTCAGCAGGCAGACCGGCGCGTCGTCCGAGTGCCCGCACAGCCAGCCCCACTTGTGCCGCCAGTCGTGGTGGAGCTCGGCGAAGCGCATCCGGTCGAGGCTGCGCACGACCACGGGGTAACGGATGCCGATGCGATGCTCCAACCCGGCGATATTGATCTTGAACTGCTCGACCGGATGGTCCAGCAGAGCGCGGGGCAGCAGGAACTCGATCGTCAGATCGGGGCTGGGCCGGCCGACCACGGAGCTCTCCGAGGTGAGCAGCCGCTCCAATAACTCCGGTATTCGGCTGAGCGGCAGCGCCTCATCCCCGCACTCAAGCGTGCTGCCGGGCTCGCGGCCCACCTGGAGCCACGCGGTGACGAGATACCGATCTTCCTCCAGCGCGTCCGGCATGCACTCGATGATCAAGTAGTTCTCTGACGGCTCGGGTTCGGCCCGCATCAACTCGGGCGTCCGGCCTCGCTGGAGGACCGCACCGTTGAGACCCTGCGCCGCCACCTGCCGGCGCACCCAGTCCCGGAACGCCGGCGCGGTCGGATACCCCGCGGACTCGGCGAGATCGCTCACGAACAGCAGCAGCGGCGGGACGCCGTCGCGACCCGCGGGCATCTCCTCCAGGAGGGCGACGACCTCATGGAGGTCGCGCATGTCCCGGTCGAGCCGCGGCCAGGCGGGCCCGATCACCCGCCGGTAGAACACCGGGAACCTGCCGAGATGCGAGAGGCCCGGCTCCGTCCGTTCCAAGGATGTGATCAGCTCGTGGAGTTCGCGCCGCTCGACCCGGTCGAGCCAAGGCTCCGGAAGCAGCTCGGCGACGAGGTCGCCGAGCGCCCGCACCGGCAGGCTGTTGGGGTAGAAGGTCTTCAGGATCCGCACGAGGGCGTGCGCCGCTCCCGGATACGTGAGCAGGGCGTTGACCAGCGCCCACACGTCGAGCATTTCCTTGTCGTGGTGCACATAGGGCAGGCGGTGCCCAAGGTCGCGCTCCAGCGCCTCCACGTGGACGGCCCGCTCCCGCTGGACGCTCATCGCGTCGACGCGCAGGATCGCCTCGACGAGCCGATGCTGATCCTCAACGTTCAGCGACGTGATCAAACGCTCCGCCTCCGCCCCGCCGCGCATACGACGGATGGTCGCCTGCCGACCGCTCAGTGGCCTCACGAACCGAGCGACACACTACGACGCACGAACCGTCGCGCACTGCGTCCTGAGACACACTTCCGACAGCATCTCGCGGCCCGCCCGCGGGCGGCCACCCCGCTGCCGAAGCCGGTCAGCGATGCCCGGCCGGCGCCGATGAGTTCACCAGAGCACCGCCCCGGCTCTCCGCGTCCGCGAGCGGCGCAGGGTCCGCGTCCCTGGGGGACCAGGCGACCGTCGCGCACCGTCCGAGGAAGTCCGGCAGAACCTGGAAGTGGAGGACGATGAGCACCACGGGGATCGCGCCGAACATCCCGCTGACGAAGAGCGCGGTTCCATGGACGTCGAGCAAGCGGATGATCCAGCCACCGCTGAAGGCCCCCAGCGCCACCGCGCCGACACTCAGGAAACGAGTGATGCCGATGACCCTGCCGAACTGCCCGTTGGGAAAGAACTCGGCCTGGTGAGCCCTGAGCGCCACGTTGATGTAAACGCCGACCACACTGCCCAATCCCCACATCACCAATCCCAGCACCGGATTCTGCGGAAGGGTGGCCACCGCGGCCAGGGGAATCCAGATGAGTGCGCAAAAGAATATCGACCTGACGGAGGGTCTTTTATCGCGAAGCAGCCTGGGCGACAGGGCCGCACCGGCGACGCCTCCGAGGCCCGAGCAAGAAAGCATCAAGCCGACCAGGTAGCTGGGCATACCCTGGCGTTCGGCCAAAAAGATCTGTAGGAGCACGACGACTTGAAAAAGGAAGTTCGCCAGGACGCAGACCGCCAGCACCGCGCGGGAGAAGCGATCGTGGACGACCTGGCCGAGTATGTCTCTGAACATCGGCACATGCGCCTCGGAGTCGGCGGCTCCCGCGTCTTCAGCCGGCGGCTGCTCCGCTCCGGCCGGGGAGGCCGGAGCACCGGGCGGAAAGTCGCGGCCCGCGACCCGCGCCCCGCGCAGGCGGTGGTACGCGGCTGCCACGAGCGCGCGGAGTCTTCGTCGTCTCGGCGGCCCGGTGAACAGCAGGCCGAAGATCGGGAACAGCGAGGTGCACGCCGCCACGACCCAGGGGGCCAGCGCGCTGACCGCGAGCAACGCGCCGCCTAAGGGGCGGCCGAGGACCATCGACGCGTTGAGCTTGGCCTCATTGCTTCCGATCGCGGCCTTCAGCGACCTCGCCGGCACGAGGTTCGGAACGGTGGCGATCTCGGCCACTTCGTAGAAGACCATGCAGGAGGCGTCGACCAACGCCATGATGATCAGAATGGCGGCCCAGTCGCACCACGCCAGGGACAGGCAGGTGACGACCGCGAAGACCACCCGCACCGTCTGGCTCCACCACATCACCCGGCGGCGGTCGAACCTGTCGACCAGCAGCCCCGCCGGCACCTGGAGCAGGAGTTCCGGCAACGCACTCGCGGCGGTGACGCATCCCGCCACGACCGGGGATCCGGTGAGGGAGAGGGCGAGCAGCGGACCGGCGGCCGCCACGGTCATCGAGCCGAGCTGCGAGACCGCCGATGCGCCGGAAATAATAGCAAAATCCCGGCGCCGCACCAGCACCTTCCACAATGACCGCCGGGGCGGGCGGTCAGGTCCGATGTGGAGGGTCGATGGAGCAGTGGGCACCGATTGCACTCCCTAGCGCGCGCAAATCCGGCGCTCCTATGGTCATCAAACAGACACCGGACCCCATATACCTGAAAAGGGTCCAAACCAGACAACATGCGCCTCGATATCATGCTATCTAGCCGAGACTTATATCATCTTCTCGGGATAGCCATGTTTTCTTCAGGAAGAAGGCCCCAGAATGGCGGCCTTCGGTACGATCGCCTGGGCCTTCGATTGTTCTGCGCCCATTGCGATAGGTGACTGGCCAGTAGCGGGACGCGGTCGCCTGCGGCGGCGTGTCCCCGTCGTGAGTGACCTACGAAATCCGCTGTTCGGCGGTTCACCACAACGGATCAACCGATCCCGGTCATGGCGCGCTTGGCGCTGAGCGCCTCGCGGTTCCTGCTGTCACGGCCGAGGACGTCCTCGAACACCGCACGGGCCGCGCGCATCCGCCCGCAGTCCAGCAGCGCCTTCCCGAGGGCGGTCTGGACCGACAGTTCCTGCGGGAGCCTGCTCACCGCGGCCTGCAGGTACCGCACCGCCGCACTCGGGTCGCTCGCCAGCAGGACGCGGCCGATTCCGGCCAGGCGCCAGCCGACCGCGGCGTTGTCCGGGACGGCCTCCAGGATGGTCGCCGCCTCGCGGTAGTGCCCGAGAGCCGCCTCGGCGTCCTCTCGCTCGCAGGCGACGTCGCCGAGGAACGTCAGCGCGTCGGCGAGCAGCCGGAGCTCGCCCTCGCCGCAGGCCCTGGTGACCGCCTCGGCGTGCCGCCGCGCGAGTTCGAGATCACCGGCGGACAGCGCCAGCCGGGCCTGCCGCAGGCGCACCGAGGGCCGCGGCCGGTGGATGGGGACCGCTGCCTCGCCGAGGTCGCGGATCGGCTCGATCAGCCTGGGATGCTGCAATTCGAAGCACCGCTCCTCGCCGCGGAGCCTGGCGCGGATGAGGTGGTAGTCCTGAGCCGCGTCGACGACCGCCCTGGGCACGTCCTCGCACAGGCGGTGCTCCGGAATGCCGGCACGTCCCTGCGGCCCGCCGAACGCGGAACGAAACCACGAGAGCACGGTAGAGGCCGGGACGCTGTGATCGGCGGCGATCATCGTGAGGGTGTGCGCGCAGAAATCCGCCAGCACACGGTTGACCTCCGCACGCAGGCGCTCCGCCGGGATATCGGCGTCGCCGGGCAGGTCCTCCCAGAGGTGCGCGCACACCAGTTGCAGCAGCGCGGGGCTCAGCCGCGCCGTTCGCTGGACACGGCTCGCCATCCGTACCGTCCGGAGTTCCCGCACCAGCGCGTGCGCGACGGCCTCTCCGGAACCCCGGGCACGCTTGAGCGGTTCCGTGACGGCCGCACGCGCCGCCTCCGGGCCGAACTGCTCGAGGGAACAGAGCTCGGGCTGCGCATGGCCGAGCAAGCCCGCAAGCTCCACGGCCTCGCCGACCGCGTCCTCACGCACGACGAGCAGCAGATGCAGGTCGGGTATCTCCTTCATGGCCGCCGCGAGCTCCTCCAGGAAGCGGAGGCGCTGGTCTTCGTGCCGTCCGGACGTGCGCAGCAGCGCCTCCGCCCCGTCGATGGCTCCGAGCACCGGAAGCCTGCGACCGGACCGGTCGCTCTGCCGATGCCTCCGCAGGAAGGCGCCCACCGTCAATTCGGAGATGGTGACCGGTGATGCGCGGGGGTACCACGAGGAGAGCACGGCGAGCCGGAAGGCGTTGTGCTCCGACAGCGCCGCCACGGGGAAGGCCGGCCGGTGCGCGACGCTCGCCACGGGCAGCACATGGGCGTCCTCGGCCCTCATCTGCGAGATGACGCCGGCGCACAACAGTGAGGTCTTGCCGACGCCGGCTCCGCCGTGAAGCACGGAGAGCCGGCTCTGCCGCCACATCCCGGCGACCCGGACCTGCTCGCATTCCCTGCCGTGGAAGAGCCCCGCATCCTGCTCGCCGAACGCACCCTCGCCCACGAAGGGACGCTGTCCGTCCGGAGGAGCTAGC
>NZ_JBIQHY010000205.1:0-5122 GCF_044508335.1 Actinomadura sp. | reverse complement strand
CACCTCGGCGGCCGGTCGCTGCCGCACGCGGTGCTGATGATGATCCCGGAGGCGTGGGAGAACCACGCCGAGATGGACGCCGAGCGCCGCGCGTTCTACGAGTTCCACTCCACGCTGATGGAGGCGTGGGACGGCCCCGCGAGCGTCAGCTTCACCGACGGCACCGTGGTCGGCGCCGTCCTGGACCGCAACGGGCTGCGCCCCGGCCGGTACTGGGTGACCGACGACGGCCTGGTCGTGCTGGCCAGCGAGGCGGGCGTGCTCGACATCCCGGCGAGCAAGGTCGTCCGCAAGGGCCGGCTGCAGCCCGGCAAGATCTTCCTCGTGGACACCGCCGCCGGGCGGATCGTCGAGGACGACGAGGTCAAGGCCGAGCTGGCGGCCGAGCACCCGTACGGAGAGTGGCTGCACCAGGGCCTCGTCCGGTTCGAGGAGCTGCCGCGCCGCGAGCGGGAGATCCCGACCCACGAGACGCTGGTCAAGCGGCAGCAGACGTTCGGGTACACGCTCGAAGAGCAGCGGATCATCCTGACGCCGATGGCGAAGAACGGCGCCGAGCCGATCGGGTCGATGGGCACCGACACCCCGATCGCGGTGCTGTCGGAGCGGCCGCGGCTGCTGTTCGACTACTTCAAGCAGCTGTTCGCGCAGGTCACCAACCCGCCGCTGGACGCGATCCGCGAGGAGCTCGTCACCTCGCTGCAGTCCACGCTCGGCCCGGAGGGCAACCTCCTCGCGCCCGGCCCGGACTCGTGCCGCCGGCTCGTGCTGCCCACCCCGATCCTGGACAACGACGAGCTGTCCAAGATCATCCACATCGACGACGAGGGCTCGCTGCCGCACCTGCAGGCCTACGTCGTGCAGGGCCTGTACGAGGTGTCCGGCGGGGGAGAGGCCCTCGAAGCCCGCCTGGAGGAGATCAACTCCGAGGTCGGCCGGGCCATCTCCGCCGGCGCCCGCATCATCGTCCTGTCGGACCGGGGCGCCGACTCGGCCCGCGCCGCGATCCCGTCGCTGCTGCTCACCGGGTCCGTGCACCACCACCTGATCCGGGAGAAGACCCGCACCCGGGTCGGCCTGGTGGTCGAGACCGGCGAGGCCCGCGAGTGCCACCACATGGCGCTGCTCATCGGGTACGGCGCGTCCGCGATCAACCCGTACCTGGCCATCGAGACCGTCGAGGACCTGGTCCGCGGCGGCGACATCGAGGGCCTGACGCCGGGCGAGGCCGTCCGGAACCTGGTGAAGGCGTACGGCAAGGGCGTCCTGAAGATCATGTCGAAGATGGGCGTGTCCACGGTCGCGTCCTACACCGGCGCGCAGATCTTCGAGGCGATCGGCCTCGGCGAGGACGTCGTGTCCCGCTGCTTCACCGGCACCACGTCCCGGCTCGGCGGCGTCGGCTTCGACGTGCTGGCCCGGGAGGTCGCGCAGCGGCACGCCCGCGCCTACCCGCCGGGCGGCAACGAGCTCGCGCACCGCACCCTGGAGGTCGGCGGCGAGTACCAGTGGCGCCGCGAGGGCGAGCCGCACCTGTTCAACCCGGACACGGTGTTCAAGCTGCAGCACGCCACCCGCACCCGCCGCTACGAGATCTTCAAGGAGTACACCTCCAAGGTCGACTCGCAGGCCGAGAAGCTGATGACCCTCCGCGGGCTGTTCAAGCTGAAGGAGGGCGAGCGGGAACCGGTGCCGATCGACGAGGTCGAGCCCGTATCGGAGATCGTCAAGCGGTTCTCCACCGGTGCCATGTCGTACGGGTCCATCTCGGCGGAGGCGCACGAGACCCTCGCGATCGCGATGAACCGCCTCGGCGGCAAGTCCAACACCGGCGAGGGCGGCGAGGACCCGGAGCGCTTCACCCCGGACGAGAACGGCGACCTGCGGCGCAGCGCCATCAAGCAGGTCGCGTCCGGCCGGTTCGGCGTGACCTCGGAGTACCTCACCAACTCCGACGACATCCAGATCAAGATGGCGCAGGGCGCCAAGCCCGGCGAGGGCGGCCAGCTGCCCGGCCACAAGGTGTACCCGTGGATCGCCAAGACCCGGCACTCCACGCCCGGCGTCGGCCTCATCTCGCCGCCGCCGCACCACGACATCTACTCGATCGAGGACCTGGCGCAGCTCATCCACGACCTGAAGAACGCCAACCCGGCGGCGCGCGTGCACGTCAAGCTCGTCGCCGAGGTCGGGGTCGGCACGGTCGCGACCGGGGTGTCCAAGGCGCACGCCGACGTGGTGCTGATCTCCGGGCACGACGGCGGCACCGGCGCGTCCCCGCTGACGTCGCTGAAGCACGCCGGCGCGCCCTGGGAGCTGGGCCTCGCCGAGACGCAGCAGACGCTGCTGCTGAACGGGCTGCGCGACCGCATCGTCGTGCAGACCGACGGGCAGATGAAGACCGGCCGGGACGTCGTCATCGCCGCCCTGCTGGGCGCCGAGGAGTACGGCTTCGCGACCGCTCCGCTGGTGGTGTCGGGCTGCATCATGATGCGGGTCTGCCACCTGGACACCTGCCCGGTCGGCGTCGCCACCCAGAACCCGGTGCTGCGGCAGCGGTTCTCCGGCAAGCCGGAGTTCGTGGTGAACTTCTTCGAGTTCATCGCCGAGGAGGTCCGCGAGTACCTGGCGGCCCTCGGGTTCCGGTCGCTGGACGAGGCGATCGGCCGCGTCGAGATGATCGACACCCACGAGGCCGTCGACCACTGGAAGGCGTCCGGCCTGGACCTGTCCCCGATCCTGCACACCCCCGAGGTCGCGGACGGGGCGTCCCTGCGCTGCACCACCGAGCAGGACCACGGGCTGGAGAAGGCCCTGGACAACACGCTGATCCAGCTGGCCGAGGGCGCGATCGCGTTCGGCGACGCGGTGAAGCTGGAGCTGCCGATCCGCAACGTCAACCGGACGGTCGGCACCATGCTCGGCCACGAGGTGACGAAGAAGTGGGGCGGCGCGGGCCTGCCCGACGACACCATCGACGTCACCTTCACCGGCTCGGCCGGCAACTCGTTCGGCGCGTTCGTGCCGCGCGGCATCACGCTGCGGCTGATCGGCGACGCCAACGACTACGTCGGCAAGGGCCTGTCCGGCGGGCGGCTCACGCTGCGGCCCCCGGCGGACGCCGGGTTCGCGGCCGAGGAGCAGATCATCGGCGGCAACGTCATCCTGTACGGCGCCACGTCCGGCGAGCTGTTCGCCCGCGGGATCGTCGGCGAGCGGTTCTGCGTCCGCAACTCCGGCGCCACCGCCGTCGTCGAGGGCGCCGGCGACCACGCCTGCGAGTACATGACCGGCGGCCGCGCCGTCATCCTCGGCCGGACGGGCCGCAACCTCGCGGCCGGCATGTCCGGCGGCATCGCCTACGTCCTGGACCTGGTGCCCGAGCGCGTCAACGGCGAGATGGTCGACCTGGAACCGCTCGACCCCGGCGACGCCGAGTTCGTCCGCGGCCTGGTCGAGCGGCACCTGGCCGAGACCGCCTCGCGGGTCGCGCGGCGGCTGCTGGACGACTGGGACGCCGCCGCGGCCCGCTTCACCAAGATCATGCCGCGTGACTACCGGCGCGTCCTGGACGCCATGGCCAAGGCCGAGGCGGAGGGACGCGACGTCGACGAGGCCGTCATGGCCGCGGCGCAGAGCTGAGAGAGGGGGACTTCCCACATGGCCGACCCCAAGGGATTTCTGACCGTCCGGCGGGAGCTCCCGAAGCGCCGCCCGGTCGACGTGCGGATCAAGAGCTGGTCCGAGGTCTACGAGGACTTCGGCAGGGACCGGCTGGAGAAGCAGGCGAGCCGCTGCATGGACTGCGGCATCCCGTTCTGCCACCAGGGCTGCCCGCTCGGCAACCTCATCCCCGAGTGGAACGACCTCGTCTACCGCAAGGACTGGCACGAGGCCGTCGAGCGGCTGCACGCCACCAACAACTTCCCGGAGTTCACCGGGAGGCTGTGCCCCGCCCCGTGCGAGAGCGCCTGCGTCCTCGGCATCAACCAGGAGCCGGTGACGATCAAGCGGGTCGAGGTCGAGATCATCGACCGGGCGTTCGCGGAGGGCTGGGTGCGCCCGCAGCCGCCCGCCGTGAAGACCGGCAAGACGGTCGCGATCGTCGGCTCGGGGCCCGCGGGCCTCGCCGCCGCGCAGCAGCTCACCCGCGCCGGCCACGACGTCACCGTGTACGAGCGCGCCGACCGCGTCGGCGGCCTGCTGCGCTACGGCATCCCCGAGTTCAAGATGGAGAAGCGGCACCTCGACCGGCGGCTCGCCCAGATGCGCGCCGAGGGCACCGCCTTCAAGACCTCGGTGAACGCGGGCGTCGACATCACCGCCGACGAGCTGCGCGGCCGCTACGACGCGGTCGTCCTCGCGGGCGGCGCCACCGCCTGGCGCGACCTGCCGGTCCCCGGCCGCGAGCTCAAGGGCGTCTACCAGGCGATGGAGTACCTGCCGCCGTCCAACCGGGTGCAGGAGGGCGACTACGAGGAGTCGCCGATCTCCGCGAAGGGCAAGCACGTCGTCGTGATCGGCGGCGGCGACACCGGCGCCGACTGCATCGGCACCGCGATCCGGCAGGGCGCCGCGTCCGTCACCCAGCTGGAGATCATGCCGCGGCCGCCGGAGACCCGCCCGGACTCCCAGCCGTGGCCGACGTACCCGATGCTGTTCAAGATGGAGACCGCCCACGAGGAGCTCGCCGACATGGGCGGCGACCGGGTCTACGCGGTGTCCACCACCGGGTTCACCGGCGACGAGGACGGCAACGTCCGCGCGCTGAGGCTCGTCGAGGTCGGCGGCCCGGAGACCGGGTTCAAGCCGGTCGAGGGCACCGAGCGGGAGATCCCGGCCGAGCTGGTCACCCTCGCCATGGGCTTCCTCGGCCCGCAGCGCGAAGGCCTGCTCGAACAGCTCGGCGTCGAGCTGGACCGGCGCGGCAACGTGGCCCGCGACGCCGACTACCGGACCTCCGTGGACGGCGTGTTCGTCGCCGGCGACATGGGCCGCGGCCAGTCCCTGATCGTCTGGGCGATCGCCGAGGGCCGCTCCGCCGCGCGCGGCGTCGACGCCTACCTCACCGGCCGTTCCGACCTGCCGTACCCGATCCCGCCGACGGCGCGCCCGATCGCCT
>NZ_JBIQHY010000080.1:26839-32310 GCF_044508335.1 Actinomadura sp. | reverse complement strand
GACCCGAGAAATCCCGGGCGCGTGACAACCTCCCGGCGCCCGGCGGGGGTTATCGGGGTGTAAGGAACTTCCTCCCCGAGGAGCAACATGACCGACAAGGGTCACATCCGCCGCGCCCCGCTGCTCGCGCTGGCCGGGCTCGGCGCGGCGGGCCTCGTCGCCGCGGGCGTCTGGCTGGCCGCCGCGTCGGGCTCGTCCTCGGACGCCCGGTCCGTCGCCGCCAAGGACGCGCTGGCCCCCGCGCGGAAGCCGTCGCCCGCACCGTGCCCGCCCATGGAGCAGGCGGCACGCCCAGGAGTCCCGAAGCCTGCGGAGACCGCGGCGCCTGAGCCTGCGCCGACCACACGTCCGGGAGGACCGGCGCCGTCGGAGACCGCCGTGCCGCGGCCGGTGCCGACGGAGCCGGACCCGACGACGCGTCCGGGAGGGCCGGCGCCGGCGGAGACGGCGACGCCCGAGCCCGTTCCGGCGGGTTGTGCGGAGACGCCGTCCGAGGCGCCGCGGGAGCCGGTCCCCACCGCGCGGCCGGTGCCGCCGACGGCCGTTCCGTCGCCGGCGCGGCCGGGCCGTGCTCCTTCGGCGACCCCGTCGCCGGCGCCGCCCGGGTACGAGCCGCCGGGTGCGCCGGCGCCGGCGGAGCCGTCCCACGGCGGGTAGGTGCGGTCTGTCCACGTTGAGCGCCCGGGAGGTGCGCGGGGCGGAGGCCGCGTTCGACGACTTCGTGGCCGTCACCGCGAGCCGGCTGCTGCGCACCGCGGTGTTCCTCGTCTACGACCGGCACCTCGCCGAGGACCTGGTCCAGATCGCCTACGAGCGGGTCGCGCGGCGGTGGGGCCGGCTCGCGGACGGCGATCCGGAGGCGTACGCGCGCCGCGTCCTGGTCAACCTCGCGATCGACGAGGCGAAGCGGCGGTCCCGGCGCCGGGACACCCCGGTCGGGTCCGTCGCGGACGTGGAGCGGCTCGCGGGCGCTCCGGCGGCGCCGGGGGACGCCGCCGGGGGCGACCTCGACGAGGTGCTGCGCGCCCTGCCGGCGAAGCAGCGCGCGGTGGTGGTGCTGCGCTACTGGTGCGACCTCACCGAACACGAGATCGCCGAGACGCTGGGGATCTCCCGGGGGACGGTCAAGAGCCACACCGCGCGGGCCATGGCCGCGCTGCGCGAGCACATGAGGGAGGGGCGCGCATGACCGAGAACCTGGACGCCCTGCTGCGCCGGCACTACCGCGCCGCCGCCGGGGAGATCCACGCGGACGCCGCCGCCGTCCGCCGGTTCCGGGACGCGGGGCACGCGGCCGCGCACGCCCGGCCGGGCGTCCTGCGCCGCTGGGCGTTCCCCGCGCTGGCCGCCGCCGTCACCGCCGCGGTCCTGGTGGCGGTCGCCGTCCTGTTCTGGCCGGGTGGGCGCGGATCGGAGCCGCCCCGCCCCATGGCACCGCCCGCCACGCCCCTGCCGCCGCCCGCCTCACCGACCCCTGTCCCCGAAGCCCCCGCGCCGGACCGGACCTCCTCACCAGGGGAGGACCCGACCGCCTCACCGGGGGAACGGTCTCCCGCCGGCACCCCCACCGCCACTCCGCCCACCGCTACTTCGCCCACCGCTACTTCGCCCACCGCGACTTCTTCGCCTACCGCCGCCCCGCCCACCGCGAGACCGAGCCCCGGCCTTCCGGGTTCCGGGCTTCCGGGTTAGGGCCTCTTGTGGAGCCGGACGAACGTCCCGTCCCAGCCGGCCCGCAGCTCCATCAGGTCGACCAGGAGGCGGACGGTCCACAGGCCGAAGCCGCTCTGCAGGGCCGACTCGGGCGGGATGTAGCCGGTCAGCGGGTCGGGCCGCCAGAAGCCGTGGTCGCCGACCTCGCAGACCAGGCCGGTGCCGTCCTGCCATGTCCACAGGCCGACCGGCGGGGTGCCGTGCTGCAGCGCGTTCGCCGCGACCTCGTTGACGGCGGTGACGAGGTTCTGCGCCGCCTGCTCGCCGAGGCCGGTCCGGCCGGCCTGCTCGGCGACGAACGACCGCAGGTGGTGCAGGTCGGCGCCGTTGACGGGCAGGTACTCGGCGTCGTGCGGGCGGTCGGCGCGCAGGCCGCGGTCGCAGGTCGAACCGAACACCACCGGGTCGACGTACTCGGCGCTGTCGCCGTCGTGGCCGGGGGCCAGCACCTTCGGGTGGGTGCGGCGCGCCTCCGCCAGGATGCGGGGCGGCAGCGCCCGGGTGTCGTACGGGCACAGCGCGCGTGCGTCGGCGTCCTCGAACACCACGTTGATGAGGGACTCGTACCGGATCCACTCCAGGGTCTGCCGCTCGTCCCAGCCGTCCCACACCGGTTCGGCGACCGCGCACACGCTGCGCGGGGCGTGCTCGCGCACGATGTTCTGGTAGTCCCGCAGGGTGTGGACGGGATGCCGGTAGAAGCCCGCGGAGTCGACGTAGACGATCTCCTTGTCGCCGAGCACGTCGCGCAGCGCGGTGAGGTTGGGCTCGCGGGCGACCGCGATGACGGCCTCGTCGCGTTCCAGCCCGGATCTCAGGTACGGCACCGTGACCGACAGGAAGTCGTCGGCGCCGTCGTACATGAACGCCCTGTGCTCCAATGTCATCAGGCGATGTCCTCCGTCTCCGGGAGCCCGCGCCCGGCGCCGCGGGCGAGGCCCGGCAGCCGGTGCCAGCCGACCGTCTCGATGACGCGCTCCACGTTCGGCCGGAGGTTGTCGAGGACGAGCGCCCCCTGCGCGGGCAGCCGGGTGGCGTGCCGCGCCAGCAGGTTGAGCCCGCCGAGGTCGATGAAGCCGAGCCGGGACAGGTCCAGGTGGACGCTGCCGCGCTGCGCGCCGACCCGCGCGAGCGTCTCGGCGACCACCGTGTGCCGGGCGGCGTCCAGCTCCCCTTCGATCCGCAGCCCGGCCGGCTCGAACGTGCGCACTATCTTCAGGATCCCGTCGTCGAATTCGGGGTTCACTTCCACGAGGACCTCGTGTGTGTCGCGAAGGGCGATGAGCTGGTCGGGCGGGCACGCGCGCCGGTCGATCTGGCAGATCGCCATCGCCATCGTGCTCGGTGATACGGCGTCGCCGACCAGGTGCTCGCAGCCGAGCATCCGGCCGAGGTCGGTGGTCGCGGACTCGTGCAGCACCCAGCTGTAGTCGGTGGTGAGGCGCACGGCCCGGAAGCCCTCGTCGAACGCCCCGTCGACCTCCCGCCGGATGGTGTCGACCATCATGGCCGGGGTGAAGGCGCCGCCGCGGTCGAGGCAGGCGTCCCGCCGCGAGATGACCCGCAGCCGGCCCGACCGGACGGCCTCCGCCGCGTCGGCCTCGCCGCCGACGCCGGGGAGGCGCTCGGCGGGCAGGTCGGTGACGTACACGACCTTCTCGTCGGTCGCCAGGCCCTCCCGGACGAAGGGCCCGATGACGCGGTCGCGCTCCTCGGGGCCGGTGTAGGCCAGCCAGCCGTGGTCTCCGGGCCGGACTGCGCTGACGGGGCGTTCGGCGAACCAGGGTGTCTCCATGGCCTGCCCATCGGGTTCGGGGCGGATCTGTTCAGCGTACGCCGCCCGGGACGATTTGGAAGCCCAACGCATGGAGTTCCTCACGCTCTGTCTATATCGGGGCGCTCCGGGCGGGGCAGGGCGAGCCGCAGCCGGACGGCGGTGCCCGCCTCACCCGTGCGGATCTGCACCGTGGAGCACAGCAGCCGCACCGCCCACAGCCCGAACCCTCCGCCGGACGACGCGTCGGCCGGGCGCGGCGGGAGGAGCCCGTATCCGGCGCCGGGCGGCCACCGCCCCGCGTCGGTGACCTCGCAGACGAGGGACGGGGCGCCGTCGGGCGCGTCCGTCCACATCCGCAGGACGACGGGCGGCGCGCCGTGCCGCAGCGCGTTGGTGACGACCTCGGTGACCGCGACGAGCAGCCGCTGCCGCCCCTCCTCGGGCAGCGCCGTCGGCCGCGCGCAGTCGGTGACCCAGGCGCGCAGCCAGTACAGGTCGGGCCGGGCGTCCAGCTCCAGCGCCTCGGCGCCGGGCGGCGGCGGGGGCAGCGGCTCGGCGTCGCAGCGGGCGCAGAACGTCCACGGGTCGACGAAGCCGGGGTTGGGCAGGGCGCGGGTGCCGCGCACGGTCTCCGGGTGCGTCTTGCGGCCCGCGGCGACGACGGCGGCGGGCAGCGAGGCCGCGTAGGGGCACAGGACGGACGCGCCGGTGCCGCGGAACGCGACGTTCAGCAGCGCCTCGGCGCGCAGCCACTCGACGACCTCCAGCGGCGACCGCGACGCCCACGCCGGCTCGCCGAGCAGGCGCAGCCGGCGGCCCTGCCGGGCGCTCTCGTCGGCGTCGCCGAGGCAGTCGGCGAGCGTCCGGGAGGGATGGCCGTACCAGGTGGCGGCGTCGGTGAACCGCACGGCGTCCGCGGCGGGGCCGAGGGCGTCGCGCAGCAGCATCTCGCGCGCGGTCCCGCACACGGCGAGGACGCGGTCGCCCGCGTCGACGCCGTCCCGCAGGAACGGCACGGTGCCGCCGAGGAACTCCGCCACCCCGTCGTAGGGGAGCACGCGATGCGTGAAGTTGTCGCTCACGGCGGTCCCGCCGGTTGTGTGATCATGGTGTCACCGACTGTGCGTGCCGGACGGACCCGACCAGACTAGGCCCCCGGTCCCCGGCCTGCCGAGGCCCGTTCTTCAAAAGTCTCCGTCGGCCGCGCGCGTCCTGTCCGGAACCGCGCGGCCGTCCTGTCCCTTACCGGGGGCGCGGCCGCGGCGGCGGGTAGAGGGCGGCGCGCAGGCCCGGGGCGAGGCGGGCGATTAATTCATCGGGCGTCATCGACGCGACCGGTTCCACGCCGATGATGTAGCGGACGAAGATCAGCCCGGCGAGACTAGTGCCGAACGCGCCGGCCCGCGCGCCCGCCGCGGGGCCTCCGACGTGCTCGGCGATGCGGCCGACGATCTCGCGTTCCAGGAGGTCGCGCAGCAGCCTGGCGAGCTCGGGGTCCTGCACGGCCGCCCGCACCAGCAGCTTGAGCCGCGCGCCGCCCTCGGGATGCTCCCAGGCCGACAGCAGCGCCCGCAGGACGCGTTCGGGCAGCGTGGCGGGGTCGCCGGGGAGCGCGCCCGCGAGCACCTCGGGCGGGTTGGCGACCAGGCCCAGCACGGCGCCGAACAGCCCCTTCTTCGACCCGAAGAAATAGCTGATCAGCGCGGCGTCCACGCCGGCCTCGGCGGCGATGGACCGCATCGTGACCGGGCCGTACCCCTCGGCGAGGAAGCGGCGGCGTGCCACCGCGAGGATCGCCTCGCGGGTGTCGGGGCTGCCGCGCCGCCGGCCGCGCGTCCCCTTCGCCCTGCCCGCCGCCCTGCCCGCCGCCCTGCCCGCCGCTTCGCCGGTCGCTTTGCCAGTCGCCTTGCCGGTCGCTTCCCCGGCCCCCGTCCCGCCGGCCGCCCCGGATTTATTCATCATGGTTGAAATATAGCCGGTG
>NZ_JBIQHY010000080.1:0-26739 GCF_044508335.1 Actinomadura sp. | reverse complement strand
CCCCGTCCCGCCGGCCGCCCCGGATTTATTCATCATGGTTGAAATATAGCCGGTGCGGGAGCGAGGGTCGAGGCATGAAGACCACAGCCACGCAAGGCCCGGGCACCGTCCACCGCGCGGTGCTGCCGGCCGTGATGCTGTCCCTCGCCACCGTCGTGTCGGCCGTCGCGTCGCTCAACACCGCGGTGCCGTCCATCGCCCGCGACACCCGCGCCGGGCTGACCGAGCTGTCCTGGATCATCGACGCCTACGCGCTCGTCTTCGCCGCGCTGCTGCTGCTCGGCGGCGCGATCGGGGACCGCTACGGGCGCCGCCGCGCGCTCGCCGCCGGGCTGGTCGTCTTCGGCGCCGGGTCGGCCGCCGCCGCCCTCGCCAGCGACCCGGGCTGGCTGATCGCGATGCGCGGCGTGCTCGGCGTCGGCGCCGCGCTGGTGATGCCGGCGACGCTGTCCACGATCACCTCGACGTTCCCGGCCGCGCAGCGCACCCGGGCGGTCGGCGCCTGGGCGGGCGTCGCCGGGGCGTCCGCGATCTTCGGGCTGCTGGTGTCCGGGAGCCTGCTGGAGGTGTGGTCGTGGCGGTCGGTGTTCTGGATGAACGTCGTCCTCGCCGTGGTCGCCCTCGTCGCGACGCTCGCGGTCGTGCCCGAGTCCGCCGACCCGGACGCCCCGCGGCTGGACGTGACCGGCGCCGCGATCACCGTCGCCGGGCTCGGCGCCGGCGTCTACTCGATCATCGAGGCGCCGACCGAGGGCTGGGGCAGCGCCCGCACGCTGCTCGGCCTCGCCGCGGCGGCGGTGATCCTCGCCGGGTTCGTCGTGTGGGAGCTGAAGCGGCCGAACCCGCTGCTCGACCCGCGGCTGTTCCGCATCCGGGCGTTCTCCGCCGGCGCGCTCTCGCTCACCCTGCAGTTCTTCGCCTTCTTCGGCTTCGTGTTCATCGTCCTGCAGTACCTGCAGCTGGTGAAGGGCGACAGCGCGCTCGTCGGGGCGCTGAGCCTGGTGCCGATGGCGCTCACGATGATGCCGTTCGCCCGCGTCATCGCGCCCCGCGCGGCGGCGAAGCTCGGCCCGCGCCGCGTCATCACGGCCGGCCTGCTGCTGGTCAGCGTCGGGATGCTCGTCTTCTCCCTGCTGGACGAGGACAGCACCTACTGGCTGCTGCTCGCCGGGCTGATCCCGCTCGGCGCCGGCGCCGGCCTCGCCATGACGCCCGCGACCGCGTCCATCACCGACGCGCTGCCCGCCGAGAAGCAGGGCGTGGGCTCGGCGATGAACGACCTGGCGCGCGAGCTCGGCGGCGCCCTCGGCATCGCCGTCCTCGGCAGCATCCTGCAGTCCGCCTACCGCGCGAACCTGGACCCGGCGGGCCTGCCCGCCCCGGCCGCGGAGCGGGCGAAGGAGTCGCTCGCCGGCGCGGTGCGGCTCGGCCCGCAGGTCGCCGAGCAGGCGCGGGCGGCGTTCGGCGACGGCGTCCAGGCCGCGTTCCTGACCGCGTCCATCGCGCTCGCCGCCACCGCCGTCATCGTCGCCGCCCTGTACCGCGCACCCCGCCCGCGGGCCGCGGAAACCGGTGCCGAGGCCGCCGATCAAGCCGATAAGCTGAACGAGGCAGGCACCGGCGGGCGTGGCGAAATCAGGTATACGCGGCAGGTTTAGGTCCTGTTGGTGGCGACACCGTGGGGGTTCGAATCCCCCCGCCCGCACCCGGCCCGCGCGCTGCGCGGGCCGAGGCGTCGGTCCGGGAGGCCCCGTCGCGGGAGCCAGGGGCCGTCAGATGCCCAGGTCGCGGCGGAGGCGCTCCACGTGGCCCGTCGCCTTCACGTTGTAGTACGCCTTCTCCACCGTGCCGTCGGCGCCGATGACGAACGTGGACCGGATGACGCCGACGACGACCTTCCCGTACAGCTTCTTCTCCCCGTACGCGCCGTACGCCCGCAGGACCTCGGCGTCCGGGTCGGACAGGAGCGGGAACGTGAGCCCCTCCTTCTCCCGGAACTTCGCCAGCTTCGCCGGCTTGTCCGGGGAGATGCCGACCACGGTGACGCCGGCGGCCTGCAGATCGGCCAGGCTGCCCTCGAAGTCGACGGACTCCTTGGTGCAGCCGGGCGTCAGCGCCGCCGGGTAGAAGTAGAGGATGACGCGCCGGCCGCGCAGCGAGGCCAGCGAGACGGTGGCCCCGTCGGCGTCGGGAAGCTCGAACTCGGGGGCGACGTCCCCCGGCTGCAGCCGCTCGGACACCCTGACCCGCCTTTCGCTCGGATGGTGCATCCGAGCGTACCGGCCGGGGGTTGGGCGGACGTCCACGGGCAAGACCTGCAACACTGTTCGGATCATGCTTCGCTCGCGGTCTCGCCCCACCGCGAGTACGCCCGACACGATTAAGGACACGGCATGGCTGACAGGTTCGGCGACCCGGAGGAGCTGGAACGCCATATAGAGCGCACCCGCCGTGAGCTCGCGCGCACGGTCGACGAGCTCGCGGACCGGGTCAACCCGAAGAACGTCGCGCACCGGGGCGCCGAGCGGCTCAAGGAGGAGGCGGGCCAGGTCGCCAGGGCGTTCGGCGCGCTGGTCCGGCCCGCCGGCGAGGACGAGGACGGTCAGGACGGCGGGATCGACAAGCGGCTGGTGCTCGCGGGCGTCGGGGCCGCGGTCACCGTGACCGCCCTGGTCCTCTGGCGCCGTAGGCGCAGGCGCCGCTGAGGCCCGCTCTGGAGGCGCCGGTCCGCGGTCCGCGGCCGGCGCCTTTGCGTACCGGGCCGGGACCGCGCACGGAGTGCACGAGCAGCTCGGCCACGCCGCGCAGCTCGGCCAGCTCGGCGCGGCAGGGCGGGCAGCCCCGCAGGTGCGCCGACAGCGCGTCGGCCTCGGCGCCGGCCAGCCGCCCGATGGCGTAGACGCCGAGGCCGAGCCGGTACGCCCCGCAGTCCGTTGCTCCCACGCCATGCAGTACGGGACGGCGGCCCGCCCCGTTCAGCGGAACTGCGGGAGATGGTCGCGGTGCGCGGCGAGGCCCTCGTCCAGGATCTTCTCGGCGGTGTGCTTGCTCCGCACGAACGGGTGCGCCATGAGGGCCTGCAGCGCGGTGCGGCGGTCGCCGGTGACGGCCGCCTCGGACGCGAGCCGCTCGTAGCCGTGGATCGCCTGGGTGAGGCCGCGCACCGGGCCGGGCAGGGGGCCCATCGTCAGCGGAACGGGCCCGGACCGCCCGACCAGCGACGGGACCTCCACGATCGCGTCGGCGTCGAGCGAGGAGACCGCCCCGCCGTTGCGCGTGTTGACGATCATCCGGCGGCCCTCGTCGCGGTGCAGCGCGCAGATGACGTCGACCGCGAACTCGCCGTGCTCGCCGCCGCCGCGCTCCCGGGACGGGTCCGGGTCGGCCTTCCGCGACTCCGCGGCGACCTGCTCGTAGTAGGCGGGCAGCATGGCGAGGATGTCCTGCGCGCGGGTCGTGCCCTTCGCGCGCAGTTCCTCCACCACCTCGTCGTGGAAGAAGTAGTACTTGGCGTAGGAGTTCGGCAGGAGGCCGAGCGCCTTGGCGAGCTCGGCCATCCGCGACGGGTCGCGCCACGGCGTCGCGCCGCCGCCGGGGACGTCGAGGCCGTCCAGCAGCGCCGGAAGGTCGAGCGGGCGTCCGTCGAGCCGGACCCGCTCCGCCCAGGTGGCGTGGTTGAGCCCGATCCAGTCGGCCTCCAGCCCGGCGGACGGCAGGCCCAGCAGGCCGGCCCACATCTCGGTGTCGCCGATGAACTGGTCGCACAGCCCGATGATCCGCGCGCCGGTGTGGCGGGCCACGGCGTCGGTGACCACGTTCGTCGGGTTCGTGTAGTTGACGATCCAGGCGTCCGGGTCGGCCGCGGCGGCGATGTCGAGCAGGACGGGCACCGACCGCAGCGCCATCAGGAACCCGCCCGGCCCGGCCGTCTCCTGCCCGACGACGCCGTGCTTCAGCGGGATCGACTCGTCCAGGTGCCGCGCGGCCAGCCCGCCCGGGCGGAACGTGGTGAACACGTAGGACGCGCCGTCCAGCGCCGCCTTGAGGACGGTGTGCGACGACACGGTGAGCGCGGCGCCCCGCGCGGCGAACATGTTCCGCGCGAGCCGCGTCATGACGTCCAGGTGCTCGGCGTCGATGTCGTAGCAGGCCAGCTCGGTGCCGGCGAGGTCGTCGGCGCGGTGCAGCAGGCCCCGGATGACGCCCGGCATATAGCCGCTGCCGGCCCCGACGATCGCGACCTTCACCGCGGCTCCAGGTCGGGCTGCGTCGCGGTGAAGCGGGCCTCGACCGCGGCGCGGACGATCTGCGTCTCCGGCTCCAGGTCGATCGGCTCCGGCTCCTCGGCGGCGCCGCCCGGCGCGCGCCCGTACGCGGCGGCGAGCGCGACCGGGGCGTCGGGGATGCGGCTGAGCCCCTCGTCCGACAGCTCGACGAGCCCGGTGAGCCGCGCGCCGAGCGCCTCGGCGTAGCTGCGGGCGCGGGCCACCGCCTCGTGCGCCGCCTGCCGCGCGGCCCGCCCGTACACCTCGCTGTCGCGCCGCAGCTCCCAGTCGGGCCCGCTGACGAACGTCCGCTCCAGGTCGCCGAGCCGGGTCACCAGCTCGCCGAGCACTCCGAAGTCCACCACGGCGATCTTGATCCACACGGTGCCCCGGTAGGCGCGGACGTCGCCCTCGCGCCGCCGGTACTTCAGCAGCGGCGTGATCGACAGCCCGCCCGTCTCCACCCTCTCCACGGCATCGCCGTAGGACTCGACCAGGTCGAGGCAGCGCCGGTTGCGCTCGGTGAGGCGGTCGAGCGCGGTGCGCCGGTCAGACTCCTGCGACTGGACGTGCACCGACAGCCGCGCGATCTCCGGCTCGGCCTCCAGCACCGCCTCACCGCGAACACTGATCAGGGGAGCATCGCTCATGCCCCCAACCTACGCGCAACAGGTCTTGAGCCTCAGCCGTCGGCACGGGCGGCGCCGCCCGACCGGCAGGGGATTCGAGGGAGTCGCCCCCTTTAGTCGCCCCCTTTAAAGGAACGTCCGCCCCTCGCCCCGGTACGTGGGGACGGTGCGGACGCGGCGGTCGCCCTCGATGAGGTGCAGGGCGTCGAACCGCTCGCACAGCTCGCCGGCCTTGGTGTGCCGGAACCAGACGCGGTCGCCGATGGACAGCAGGTCGGCGGCCCGGCCGAGCAGCGGCGTCTGCACCTCGCCGGCGCCCTCGTTCGGGTCGTAGGACAGCCCGGTCGGCAGGTACGGCTGGGGCAGCCGGACGGCGTCGGCGGGGCCGGACGCCAGGTAGCCGCCGCCGAGGCACGTCGCGACGCCGGGCGCGGGGCGCCGGACGACGGGCAGCGCGAACAGCGCGGCGGGCCGCCCGGTGAAGTTGGAGTACTGGTCGAACAGGTGCGGCTGGTAGAGGCCGGAGCCCGCGGCGACCTCGGTGACGGCGCGTTCGGCGGCGGTCTTCTCGACGCTGCCGGTGCCGCCGCCGTTGACGAACTCCAGGTCGGTCAGCTCGCGGACGGCCCGCACGATCGCGGCGCGTCGCCGGGCCAGCTCCAGCCGGGACTGCCGCTGCATGGCGCGGATGACCCGGCCGCGCGCGGGGCGCCCGGGCGGGAGGTCCCCGACGCCGGCGATCTGCGACTCGTAGGCCATCAGCCCGACGAGGTCGAGCGAGGGCCGCTTGAGTATCCGTTCGGCGAACGCGCTCACCTCGGCGGGGGTGCGCAGCGGCGAGCGCAGCGCGCCGATCCGGACCCGGCCGCCGAGCGGCCGGTAGGAGGCGTCGATGTCGATGCAGACGCGGATCCGCCGGTCGCCCGCGGCGCCCTCGATCAGTTCGAGGTGCTCGGGGGAGTCGACCATCAGCGTGATGGCGCGGGCCGCCGCCGGGTCGGCGGCGAGCGCGGCGATGGCGGTGCGGTCGGCGGTCGGGTAGGCGACCAGGATGTCGTCGCTGACGCCCCGCTCGGCCAGCCACAGCGCCTCGGGGAGGGTGAACGCCATGACCCCGGCGAACCCGTCCATGGCGAGGACGTCCTCCAGGAGCGCCCGGCAGCGCACGGACTTGCTGGCGACGCGGATCGGCTTGCCGGCGGCGCGGCGCACGAGGCCGGCGGCGTTGGCGCGGAAGGCCGCGAGGTCGACGACGGCGAACGGCGCCTCGATCCCGGCGGTCGCGGCGTCATAGCGGTCCCGGAGGTTCATGCTCGTCACACTGCCACACTAACCGCTAATGTGAAAAGCTCTCACGTACCGCCGCCGGGCTCTCACGCACCGCCGCGGGGATGGGACGCGAAGAAGTCCCACAGCATGGGGGCGGCCTCGTCCGGCCACTCGTGCCCGCCGCCCTGGATCTTGCAGAAGGTCACCGCCACGCCCCGCCTGCCCTTCCCGGTGCTCCGGCAGTCGGTGTCGCCGCCGCGCGCCTTCACCGGCTCGTGCGGCTCGGGCAGCCCGGCGCGCTTGCGCCAGAACTCGACCGCCTCGGACACGGGCGGGAACGGGCGCTTGTCGTTGAAGTCGCGGTCGCCGCCCCCGTGGAACGGGACGTTCCGGTCCGCCGTCCCGTGGAAGATCATCGCGGAGACCGGGCGGTCCGGATCGCAGCGGGTCACCAGCGCGCCCTCGACGACCCCGATCGCCGCCACCTTGTCCGGCTTCTCGCAGGCCATCCTGTACGCCATGCCCGCGCCGTTGGAGAACCCGGTGACGTAGACGCGCTCCGGGTCGGCGAGGCCGGCGCCCGTCAGCTCGTCGATCAGCTTGGTCAGGAACCCGACGTCGTCGATGTCGCCGATCTTCGCGGCGCCGCAGCAGTCGCCCGCGTTCCAGGTGGTCATGAAGCCGTCGGGGTAGGCGACGAGGAAGCCGTGCTCGTCCGACAGCGCGTCGAAGCCGGTCAGGTCCTCCATCTCGCCCATGTTCGCGAGCCCACCGTGCAGGGCGATGACGAGCGCGGGCGGGTCGGCGGGCCTGCCGTCCTCCCACTCGCCGTCCGACACCTTGGCCGGGACGTGCAGGAGGAACTCGCGGTGCCCGAACGTCCCCACGTCGATCTTCTGCTTGTGCGTGCCCCGGGAGGTGGGGATCCCATCGACCTTCGCGGGGCGCCCGCCCTTCTCGCCCTTCGTGCCGTGCTCCTCGGTGCAGCCCGCCAGGACGCAGCCCGCCAGGACGAGGGTGACCGCCAGTGCCACGAGCAGGATTCGCCGCATGCAGGCAAAACTAACCTCAACGGAAGCCCGCAAACTACTCATCAGTAAACGAAGCGGCCCGTGCCGCGACGACGGCTCCTTTCACCGGGTGACACGGTGAAAGGACGGCGGCGGGACGCCCGGAGGCCGCGTAAGCTCGAAGGGATCCCTTCCGAGCCGCCGCGTCGCGATAAGAGTGAGACCGTTGAGCGAATTCGTCCTGACCCTGTCCTGCCCGGACCGGCCCGGCATCGTCGCGGCCGTCTCGGGACTGCTGGCCGAGCGCGGGTGCAACATCCTGGAGAGCCAGCAGTTCGGCGACGGCGAGTCCGGCACGTTCTTCATGCGGGTGCAGTTCGCGGCGCTGGACGACACCGACCCCGACGAGCTGCGCGGCGCGTTCGCGTCGCTGGCGCCCGAGCTCGGGCTGGAGTGGCGGCTGCACCCGCTCGCCGAGCGGCAGCGCGTCCTGATCATGGTGTCGAAGGGCGGGCACTGCCTGAACGACCTGCTCTACCGGACGCGGTCGGGGCTGCTCGACATCGACATCGTCGCCGTCGCGTCCAACCACCCCGACCTGCGTCCCCTCACCCAGTCGTACGGGATCGACTACCACCACCTCCCGGTGGGGCCCGGCGGCAAGGCGGCGCAGGAGGCGGAGATCCTGACGCTGGTCGAGCACTACCGCGCCGACCTCGTCGTCCTCGCCCGCTACATGCAGATCCTGTCCGACGACTTCTGCGCCAAGCTGCCGGGGCGGATCATCAACATCCACCACTCGTTCCTGCCGAGCTTCAAGGGCGCCCGCCCCTACCACCAGGCGCACGCGCGCGGCGTCAAGCTGATCGGCGCCACCGCGCACTACGTCACCGCCGACCTGGACGAGGGGCCGATCATCGAGCAGGAGGTCGCGCGCGTCGACCACACCCACAGCCCGGAGGAGCTGGTGGCGGTCGGGCGCGACGTCGAGTGCCTCGCGCTGGCCCGCGCGGTCCGCTGGCACGCCGAGCACCGCGTCCTGCTCAACGGCGACCGGACCGTCGTCTTCCGCTGACCTGCGGTTTTCCGTGAGATGTCGGCATGGCGTGTTTCACTCTGCGTGGCCATGCCTCACGATGAGTGAGGATGTCGGACGTGCCGATGGCTCACGGGGGTGGCTATGGCCGAGGCGTTGGTCCATGACCTGATCGAGGAGGAGCGGAGCCGCCGGGAGGCCCGGCGGCTGGCCCTCCGCGCGTTCCGGCCGCGCCGCGCGTTCGCGGGGTTCGCCGCGGCGCTGCTGGTGACGGCGGCGGGCGGGACGGCCGCGATCGAACTGCTGGCCGCGGCCCTCGGGTCCGCGGTGCACCCGGTGCCGGGGGTGGCCGCGCTGGCCGGCGTCCTGCGCCGGCGCACGTGGGACGACCCGAACGTCGTCGTGGTCGCGGGGGCGGTCGCCGCGCTCGGGGCCGCGTTCCTGGCCGCGGCGCTGCCCGGCCGGCTGCGCGGGGTGCCGCTGGACGGCGCCGACCCGCGCCAGGCCGGCCTCATCGGGCGGGCCGCGCTGCGCCGGTCGCTGGCCGACGCGGCGCTCGGCGTCCCCGGCATCGAGCGGGCCCGCGTCCGCGGCCTCGGGGTGTTCCGGCGGGGCCTGGTCGTGCGGGCCGGCACCCACTACCGGAACCCGGCGAACCTGGCCGACCTGGTCCGGGCCGCCGTCGACGCGCGCCTGGACGGGATCGAGCCGATGCACCGGCCGGACGTCGAGGTCCGGCTCGGCTGGCGGAAGGACTGACGATGCGGATCGCGATCGCGATGACCGGGGCGGTGCTGCTGCTGGCCGGCGCGTCCGCCGCCGCCCTCGGGCTGGGCGCGTTCGACGCGTTCGGCGCCCTGTCGGGCCGGCCGCTGCTCGACCCCGCGCTGGTGCGGTTCGCGGACGGCGCCGGGTGGTTCCTGCCGGCCGCGGCGGGCGCCGCCGAGGCGCTGGCGCTCGCCGGGCAGCTGTGGCTCGTCCTGCAGTGCCGCACGCTGGTCCACCGGTGGTGGCCCGACCTGGACGCCGAGACCCGCGCCCGGGAGCGGGCGGCCCGCGGCGACCTCGACCGGGACGTGCGCGCGCTGCCCGGCGTCGAGGACGTCCGCGCCCGCCTCACCGGCACCGCCGACCGGCCGCGCCTGCTGCTGACCGTCTCCTGCGCGGGCGACACGCTGGTCGGCGAGGTGTACGGGGAGCTGGGCGCGGGACCGGTGGAGCGCTACCGGCGCGCGATCGGGATGCCCGACCTGCCGGTGGTGGTGCGCTTCCGCCCGGTGTTCGCGCGCCCCCGCCGCCGCGACCCGCAGCCCGAGACCGCCTGACGGCCGCCCGGCGCCGGCCGAGTGGCACCGGCCGCCCGGCACCGGCCGCCGGGCACCCCTGCCGTATCCGGCGGCGTGTCGAGAATCGGCGGAAGAGCGGCGCCCGTCCCGGGTCGATCCGGGACGGGCGCCCGCTCGTCGGCGGACGCCCATGCGCCGGGACGGACGGCGCATGCACACGGCGGGCGCCCGCGGTGGGGGGAGGCCGCGCAGGTCGGGAGCGTGGTCGGCGCAGGGGCGGACCCTGCGCCGCCACTATGCGACATTCCTGTGACGGCGGTCACGCTTGTGTACATTTCGTTCACGGCGTGTCCGGAACGGGAGGTGCGAGCATCCGATGCGGCGTCCCCACTGGGCGGTGCCCGCGAACTGGAGCGTGGCCCGGCAGCTGCTCGTGCTGCAGGCCGCGATCGTCGGGCTGCTCGTCGCGGCCGGCGCCGTCCTCGCCTACCTGGACGCCGGCCGGTCCGCGGACGACGGCGCGGCGCAGACCGTCACGGCGGTGGCGCTGAGCATCGCGGACGCGCAGAACGTCCGGGCGGCGCTCGCCGCCCCCGATCCGAGCGCGCTGCTGCAGCCGTACGCCGAGCGCGTCCGGTACGACACCGGCGTCGACTTCATCACGATCATGAGCCCGCAGGGGATCCGGTACACGCACCCGAACCCGGCCCGGATCGGCGGGCACTTCGTCGGCAACACCGCGCCGGCCGTCGCCGGCCGCACGTTCACCGAGACCTACACCGGCACGCTCGGCCCGTCCGTGCGGACCGTCACGCCGGTCTTCGACGACGAGCACGAGGTCGTGGCGCTCGTCGCGGTCGGCATCACGGTCCGGGTGATCACCGCCGAGCTGCGGCAGCGGCTGCTGGCGCTCGCCGCCGTCGCCGGCATCGTGCTCGCCGCGGGGATGGCCGGCAGCTACCTCGTCTCGGCCCGGCTGCGCCGGCAGACCCGCGGCGTCGCGCCCGGCGAGCTGCGCGAGATGTTCGAGTACTACGAGGCGATCCTGCACGCCGTCCGGGAGGGCCTGCTCATCCTCGACCGGGCGGGGCGCGTCGTGCTGTGCAACGACGCCGCCCTCGACCTGCTCGGCCTGCGCTCCGGCCGGCCGGACGGCGCGGCGCGGGCGCGGCCCGGCCGGTCGCCGGTGCTGCCCGCGCCCGACCTGCGCGGGCGCCCCGTCACCGAGCTCGGCCTGCCGGACGAGCTGGTCGCCACGCTCGTCGCGCCGGAGCCGCGCTCGGACGAGATCCATGTCGGCGACACCCGCGTCCTGGTGGTGAACACCTCGCCCGTCCGGTCCCGCGACCGGGCGATGGGCAACGTCGTCACCTTCCGCGACCACACCGAGCTGCAGAGCCTGAACGGCGAGCTGGACACCGTCCGCGGCTTCGCCGAGTCGCTGCGCTCGCAGGCGCACGAGGCCGCGAACCGCCTGCACACGGTGGTGTCGCTGGTCGAGCTGGGCCGGCCCGACCAGGCCGTCGCGTTCGCCACCGCCGACCTGGCGGCCGCGCAGCGCCTCACCGACCGGGTCGTCGGCTCCGTCACCGAGCCCGTCCTCGCGGCGCTGCTGCTGGGCAAGTCGGCCGAGGCCGCCGAGCGCGGCGTCGAGCTGGTCATCAGCGAGGACACCGCGATCGAGGGGACGGTCGAGGTCCGCGACCTCGTCACCATCCTCGGCAACCTGATCGACAACGCGGTGGAGGCGGCGATCGCGAACGCGCCCGCCCGGCCGCCGCGGGTCGTCGTCACCGCGCGGGAGGACGCCGGTACGCTCCTGCTGGAGGTGTCCGACAGCGGGCGGGGCGTCGACCCGTCCGACGTGCCTGACATGTTCCGGCGCGGCTGGACGACCAAGACGTCGGGCGGCTGGCCGGTGGGGCACGGGCTCGGCCTCGCGCTGGTCGGCCAGGCCGTGCGGCGGCACGGCGGCGAGATCCGGGTGGGGCACGACGACGGCGCCGTGTTCACCGTCCGCATCCCCCTGGACCAGCGATGATCGAAGTGCTCGTCGTCGAGGACGATCCGGTGGCCGCCGAGGCGCACCGCACCTACGTGGAGCGCGTCTCCGGCTTCACCGTCGCCGGGGTCGTGCACTCCGGCGCGGACGCGCTCCGCTTCTGCGAGCGGAACCCCGTCGACGTCGTGCTCCTCGACTTCTACCTGCCGGACACGCACGGCCTCACCGTCTGCCGCGCGCTCCGCGCCGGAGGCCGCGACGTGGACGTCATCGCCGTCACCTCCGCGCGCGACCTGGCGGTGATCCGCTCGGCCGTCTCCGTGGGCGTCGTCCAGTACCTCCTCAAGCCGTTCACGTTCGCCTCCCTGCGCGACAAGCTCGACCGCTACGCCCGCTTCCGCGAGCAGGCGGCCCGCGCCGGCGAGGTCAGCGGCCAGGCCGACGTGGACGGGATGCTCGCCACCCTGCGCACCCCCGACCACCGGGCGCTGCCGAAGGGCATGAGCGACGAGACGCTCCAGGCCGTCACCGACGTGCTGTCCCGCGCGTCGGAGGGCCTGTCGGCCGCCGCGGCCGCCGACCTCACCGGCGTCTCCCGCGTCACCGCGCGCCGCTACCTGGAGTACCTGGCGCAGAACGGCATGGCTCAGCGCAAACCGCACTACGGGCAGGTCGGCCGCCCGGAAGTGCGCTTCTACCCCTGCTAGACGGGGTACCTATGGGACGACAGTGAAGCGACATCGGGGGAGTCGTCGTGACCGACAAGCCTGGCAAGCCCGAGGGCGGGGCGAACACCCAACCGGAGCGCGCGGAGGACCCGCCCCGCGCCGAGCAGGCGGCGGGCAAGCCCCAGAAGAAGAAACCGGGCGACGCGGCCCGCAAGATGCGCGCGATGTTCGAGGGCCGCTGACGGCCGCACCCTGACGCCCGGACGCGAGTCCGGGCGTTCCCATGTTTGCGACACCTTTGGGTGTGATTTGTCGGCCATATCCCCGTACGGGACTAACGTCCGAAGTGAACGTGACGTCGAGGGCATCGAGGAGGCGTGCTTGTCCCACCGTGAGAAGCCGGGCGGCTCCGATCGGGGGCCCTTCGACGTATGGAGGGAACAGACGGACCACGGCATGGGCCCCTCCCGCTGAGCGGCCCGACACCCGGGGACCGCGGCATCACGCCGCGGCCCCCGGGTTTTGTCATGCGGGCCCCGGGGCCGATGTGAGGCATCGCACCCGGCAGGGTGGGTTGTGTTTTCCAACTCAGTGGCCGGATACTGCGGGGGAGTGAGTTGGAAAAACCAACGGAGGTGGCGGACATGCGGGACGCGGTGATCGTGGAGGCGGTGCGGACTCCGCTGGGCAAGGGCAAGGCGAACGGGTTCCTGCACGGCGACCATCCGGCCGACCTGCTGGCGCGGACGCTGAAGTCGCTCGTCGAGCGGGCCGGGATCGACCCGGCGGAGGTCGACGACGTCATCGGCGGCGTCGTCACGCAGGCCGGCGACCAGGCGCTCAACGTCACCCGGACGGCCGTGCTCGCCGCCGGGTTCCCCGAGAGCGTCCCCGCCATGACCGTCGACCGGCAGTGCGGCTCGTCCCAGCAGGCCCTGCACATCGCGGCGCAGGGCGTGCGGAGCGGCGCCTACGACATCGCGATCGCCTGCGGGGTCGAGTCGATGTCGCGGGTGCCGATGGGGTCGAGCGTCCTGCCGGGGAGCGACCCGTTCGGGACGATGCTGCGCGAGCGGTACCCGGACGGGCTCGTCGGGCAGGGCATCAGCGCCGAGCTGATCGCCGCCCGCTGGGGCCTCGCGCGCGAGGAGCTCGACGCCTACGCCTACGAGTCGCACCGCCGCGCCGCCGACGCGTGGAAGAACGGCGAGTTCGACCGGGAGGTCGCCTGGGCGGGGCAGTGGGACGAGACCGTCCGCCCGGGGACGTCCCCGGAGGTCCTCGCCGGGCTCAAGCCGGCCTACTACGACGAGCGCACGGCCGAGCGCTTCCCGGAGATCGAGTGGAAGATCACCGCGGGCAACGCGTCCCCGGTCAACGACGGCGCCGCCGCCGTCCTGGTCATGGGCGCGGACGTGGCCGAGCGCCTCGGCCTGCGCCCCCGCGCCCGCTTCCACGCGTTCGCGGTGACCGGCGACGACCCGCTGCTGATGCTCACCGCGATCATCCCGGCGACCGAGAAGGTGCTCCGGCGCGGCGGCCTCATCCTGGACGACATCGACCTGTTCGAGGTGAACGAGGCGTTCGCCCCGGTCGTCCTGGCCTGGCAGCGCGAGACCGGCGCCGACCTGGGGCGGGTCAACGTGCGCGGCGGCGCGATCGCGATCGGCCACCCGCTCGGCGCCAGCGGCGCCCGCATCATGACGACGCTGCTGCACGCCCTGGAGGACCGCGGCGGGCGGTTCGGCCTCCAGACCATGTGCGAGGCGGGCGGCATGGCCAACGCCACCATCGTCGAAAGGCTCTGACTAGGCTTCGTGCCATGCCCAAGGACGCCGACCCGCGCGAATGCTCGGTCGCCGACACCCTCGACCTGGTCGGCGAGCGCTGGAGCCTCCTCGTGATCCGCGAGCTGAGCTACGGCGTGCGGCGGTTCGACCAGATCGTCCGCAACACGGGCGCGTCCCGCGACATCCTGGCGTCCCGGCTGCGCAAGCTGGAGGCGAACGGCATCATCCGGCGCGAGCGCTACAGCGACCACCCGGCCCGCTACGAGTACCACCTGACGCCCGCGGGCGCGGAGCTGTGCGACGTGCTGCTCGTGCTGATGCGGTGGGGCGACCGGCACCTGCACCCCGACGACCCGCCCGTCCGCTGGCAGCACTCCTGCGGCGAGCCGGTCAGCCCCGTGGTCGTCTGCCGCCACTGCGGCGGCGAGGCCCGCGTGGGCGCCCACTCACCCACCGGCCGCGGCGCCCGCACCTCCTGAGGCCGCGTCCAGCAGGGCGCGGGCGCCGGCCCGCGCCCGCGCGGCCGCGGCGGGGTCGCCGTGGACGCCGGCCACCACGATCGCCCCCTCGGCGAGCAGGTAGACCGCCTCGGCGGCGGCCGGGGCGACGGCGGAGACCAGCTCGGCCACCTGGTCGTGGAAGGCGCGCTTGTGCGCGCGGGCCGCCTCCGCGATCGCCGGGGCCGACGGGCCGAGCTCGCCGTGCGCGTTGACCCATGCGCAGCCGCGGAACCCGGGCTCGGCGAACCAGGCGCCGAGCCAGTCGAACAGCGCGAGCACGCGCTCCCGGGGGTCGGGCACGGTGTCCAGGTGGGCGGCCAGCGCTCCGCGCCAGCGCCGGTCGCGGCGGTCCAGGACGGCGACGATCAGCGCCTCCTTGGTGGGGAACAGCCGGTAGACGCGCTTGAGGGGGAGCCCGGCGGCGTCCCGCAGCTCGTCCATGCCGACGGCCTGGATGCCCTTCCGGTAGAAGAGGTCCTCGGCGACGTCGAGCAGCGTGCGGCGGTCCAGGGCCTGCTGCTCCTCGGTGATCGCTGCGGGCATCGCCACTCCGGCTTGACGTTGAGAACGGACGTTTTCTACCTTAGGCGACGTAGATTGAGAACGTACGTTCTCAACTTGAGGAGGCCACGATGCCGGAAGACCGCCCGCCCTACCCGCCGTTCACCGAGGAGACCGCCCGGCAGAAGGTCCAGGCCGCCGAGGACGCCTGGAACACCCGCGACCCGGAGCGGGTCGCGTCCGCCTACACGCCGGACTCGGTGTGGCGGAACCGGGACCGGTTCATCACCGGCCGGGACGAGATCATCGCCTTCCTGAAGGAGAAGTGGGAGCGGGAGCTCGACTACGCGCTGCGCAAGAGCCTGTGGGGCTTCCGGGAGAACCGGATCGCCGTCCGGTTCCAGTACGAGTGGCACGACGACGGCGGCCAGTGGTGGCGCAGCTACGGCAACGAGCTGTGGGAGTTCGACGAGCGCGGCCTGATGCGCCGCCGCGAGGCGAGCATCAACGACGTGCGGATCGCCGAGTCCGACCGCCGCATCCGCGGCCCGCGCCCGGAGGCCGAGCACGGCGCCGACATCCCGATCCGGTAGCGGTCACCGCTCCGCGGCCAGGCGGACGCCCAGGCCGATGAAGAGGGTCCCCACCGCCGTGTTGAGCCGCCGCCGCGCCGCGCGGCGGCGGCGCAGCCACTCCCCGATCCGGCCCGCGAGGACGCCGACCGTGCCGTCCACGAGGAACTCCAGCACGATCAGGACCGCCCCCAGGAGCGCGAACTGCAGCCACACGTGCCCCAGCGCCGGATCGATGAACTGGGGCAGGAAGGCGATCGTGAAGGTGACCATCTTCGGGTTCAGCAGGTTGGTCAGCAGCCCGTTGAGGTAGGCCCGCCGGCCCGACACGCCCGCCGGCGCCGCGTCCGGCACGTCCCCGCGGTGCCGCAGGGTCTGGACGCCCAGGTAGACCAGGTACGCGGCGCCCGCGGTCCGCACCACCGTGAACGCGACCGGCACCGCCGCGAACAGCGCCGCCAGCCCGGCCGCGGCCACCGCCACGTGGACGGCCTCGCTCGTCGCGACCCCGGCCGTGGCGAGCAGCCCGGCCCGCGCGCCGCCCCGCATCCCGCAGCCGAGGACGAACAGCATGTCGGGCCCGGGAATGACCATGGCGACGACCGAGGTCGCGAAGAACAGGGCGAGCAGGTGCGGATCGACGGGCATGCCGTGATCCTCACACGCCGCGGCCCGCCCGGGGAAATCGGATCAGGCGGGGCCGCGGCGCTCGGGGCGGTCAGTCGAGGCAGAACTCGTTGCCCTCGGGGTCGGCCATCACGATGTGGCCGGCGCCGAGCGGGGGCGCCGGATCGTGGCGCTGGAGGCGGGCGGCGCCGAGGGAGACGAGGCGTCCGGCCTCGGTCTCCAGGGCGGCCATCCGGGCGTCGCCCTCAAGGCCGGGCGCGGCCCGGACGTCCAGGTGCACGCGGTTCTTGGCCTGCTTGCCCTCCGGGACGCGCTGGAAGAAGAGGCGGGGGCCGGCGCCCTCGGGGTCGACCACCGCCGAGGCGTCGTTGCGCCGCTCGGGCGGGACGCCCATCGCCTCCAGGGCCTCGTCCCAGGACGCGAAGCCGCCGGGCGGGTCCTGCAGCCGGTAGCCGAGGACCTCGGCCCAGAACGCCGCGAGGGCGGCCGGGTCGGCGCAGTCGAAGGTGATCTGTACGTCGCGGGCCATGTCAGCTCGCCTCCCGTCGGGTGTGCAGGTAGAGGTCGCGGAGCAGGCTCACCTCGGCGAGGTGGTGGATCAGCTCCCGGTTGATGTGCAGGACGAGCGTCGCCATCGGCTCCTCGGCGTACGGGCCCTCGGCGGGCCCGCAGGGGCGCGCCAGGCCCTCCTCGCCCAGGGACTCGACGCCCGCCAGCCAGGTCGCGTACTCGGCGTCGAGCTGCGCCAGCGCCCCGGCGGCGGTCCCGGCGTACTCGAACGTGTCGTAGTCCGTGGCCGCGCGGCCGAAGTGCGAGGCGCTGCGCATCGCGAGCACGCCGACGATGACGTGCGCGAGCCGCCAGGCGACCGTCGTGAACGGCGGCGGGTCGGGCGGCGGGAACGCGAAGTCGATCGTCATCGCGCCGGCCCCGGCCCGCACCGGTGCGGTGCCGGTGCCGCGCGGGCGGACGCTCCAGCAGCCGGGGGCCGGCTCCCAGAAGTACTCGTCGTCCGTGAGCCCGTCGAGGCGGGGGCGGAGCTGGTTGTCCCAGTGCCAGGCGATCTGGTCCCGGAGCATGGTGTTCCACGTCATGGCACCCAGCCTTCCCCCAATTGCGGACAGGAACGTTCCGCGATGTGTGCCACGATGACCGCGTGACCGTTGAGGCGACGACCGAGCGGGTGCTGCGGCTGCTCGCGCTGCTGCAGCGCAGGCCGTCCTGGACCGCCGCCGAGCTCGCCGCCGAGCTCGGGGTGACCGACCGCTCGGTGCGCCGCGACGTGGAGCGGCTGCGCGCGCTCGGGTACCCCGTCCGCGCGGCGGCGGGCGTCGGCGGCGGCTACCGGCTCGGCGCGGGCACCCGGCTGCCGCCGCTGCTGCTGGACGACGAGGAGGCGATCGCGACCGCGGTGTCCCTGCGCATGGCCTCGGGCGGCACGGTCGCCGGGGCGGGCGAGGCGGCGCTGCGGGCGCTGGCGAAGCTCGACCAGGTGATGCCGCCCCGGCTGCGCGCCGAGGTGCGCGCGGTGCACGGCGCCACCGAGACCCTCGTCGGCCCCGGGGTCGAGATCGACGCCGAGGTGCTCGTGACGCTCGCGCGGGCCTGCCGCGACGCCGTCCGGGTGCGGTTCCGGTACGCCGCCCCCGGCGGCGGGGAGCGGGAGCGCACGGTGGAGCCGGTGCGGATGGTCGCCACCGCCCGCCGCTGGTACCTGATGGCCTGGGACGTCGACCGCGGCGACTGGCGCACGTTCCGGCTCGACCGGATGCGCGAGGTGGCGGCGACGACCTGGCATTTCCGGCCGCGGGAGCATCCGGACCCGGTCGCCTACGTCCAGCGCTCCGTCACGGAGGCGCCGTACCGCCACCTCGCCCGGGTGCGGCTGCGGGCCGAGGCCGGCCGGGTGCGGGAGCTGGTGCCGCCCCAGGTGGGCCGGGTCGAGGAGGACCGCGACGGCTGGTGCGTCCTCATCGCGGGCGGGGACGATCTCGATTGGCTCGCCGTGCACGTGGTGCGGCTGGGCTTCGAGGCCGAGGTGCTGGAGCCCGCCGAGCTGCGGGCCGCCGCCGCCCGGCTCGCCCGCCGCCTGGCGGCGATGTCCGGGGTCAGCATTCGATGACGTTGACGGCCAGGCCGCCGCGCGAGGTCTCCTTGTACTTGTCGAGCATGTCGCGGCCGGTGTCCCGCATGGTCTTGACGGCCTTGTCGAGGGTGACGAAGTGGCGGCCGTCGCCGCGCAGCGAGATGCGCGCGGCGCTGATGGCCTTGATGGCGCCGATCGCGTTGCGCTCGATGCAGGGGACCTGGACCAGGCCGCCGACCGGGTCGCAGGTCAGGCCGAGGTTGTGCTCGATGCCGATCTCGGCGGCGTTCTCGACCTGCTCGGGGGTGCCGCCCAGGACCTCGGTGAGGCCGGCGGCGGCCATGGAGCAGGCGGAGCCGACCTCGCCCTGGCAGCCGACCTCGGCGCCGGAGATCGAGGCGTTCTGCTTGAACAGGACGCCGATCGCGCCCGCGGTGAGGAGGAAGCGGACGATGCCCTCGTCGCCGCCGGGCAGGAAGCGGTCGTAGTAGTGCAGGACGGCCGGGACGATGCCGGCGGCGCCGTTCGTGGGGGCGGTGACGATGCGCCCGCCGGCGGCGTTCTCCTCGTTCACCGCGAGCGCGAAGAGGGTGACCCAGTCCATCGCGTGGAGCGGGTCGGACGCCTTCTCGGCCGAGAGCCCGCGGTGGAGCTGGGGCGCGCGGCGGCGCACCTTCAGCCCGCCGGGGAGGAGGCCCTCCCGGGTGCAGCCCCGGGCCACGCAGTCCTGCATGACGCGCCAGAGGGCGAGCAGCTCCTCGCGGACCTCCTCGGGGGTGCGGCCGAACGCCGTCTCGTTCTCCAGCATCAGCGCGGAGACGGACAGGCCCGTCTCGCGGCAGCGGTCGAGGAGGGCGGCGGCCGTGTCGAACGGGTGGGGGAGGACGGTGTCGTCGGCCTTGATGCGGTCGGCGCCGGTGGCGTTCTCGTCCACGACGAAACCGCCGCCGACCGAGTAGTAGACCTTGGACCGCAGCTCTTCGCCGCCGCCGGCGTAGGCGGTGAAGCGCATGCCGTTGGGGTGGCCGGGCAGCGACTCCCTGCGCTCGAAGCGCAGGTGCTCGTTGACCACGAAGGGGATGTCGTGGTCGTCGAAGAGGCGCAGCGCCCCGCGTTCGCGGATCGCCGCCAGGCGTTCGTCCACCCGGTCCACGTCGACCAGTTCCGGCTTGTCGCCCTCCAGGCCGAGCATGACGGCCTTGTCGCTGCCGTGGCCCTTGCCGGTGAGGCCCAGCGAGCCGTACAGCACGACCCGCACCGAGGCGGTCTTCTCCAGCAGCCCGTCGCGTTCCAGGCCGCGGGCGAAACGGTGGGCCGCCGCCATCGGGCCGCCGGTGTGGGACGACGACGGGCCGATGCCGATCTTGAACAGGTCGAAGACGCTGATGGCCATGAGCTACCTCGTTGTAGCTGCGCCCCCTCCCGGTGGCGGGAGGGGGCGCGGAGACGTCACAGGTCGGGATACAGGGGATGCTCGTCCGCCAGCGCCTTCACCCGGGCCGCGAGGGCGTCGCGGTCGAAGGACGGCTGGAGGGCGAGCGCGATCACGTCCGCGACCTCCGCGAAGTCGTCGGCGGTGAAGCCGCGGGTGGCGAGGGCCGGCGTGCCGATGCGCAGGCCGGACGTGACCATCGGCGGGCGCGGGTCGTTCGGCACCGCGTTGCGGTTCACCGTGATGCCGACGTCGTGCAGGCGGTCCTCGGCGTCGCGCCCGGTGAGGTCGGAGTCCACCAGGTCGACCAGGACGAGGTGGACGTCCGTCCCGCCGGTGAGGACCTTCACGCCCGCCTTGGCGGAGTCCTCGGCGAGGAGGCGCTCCGCGAGCAGCTTCGCGCCCTCGACGGTGCGGGCCTGCCGGGCCTTGAACTCCTCCGACGCGGCGATCTTGAGGGCGACGGCCTTGGCGGCGATCACGTGCTCCAGCGGGCCGCCCTGCATGCCGGGGAACACCGCCGAGTTGATCTTCTTGCCGAACTCCTCGCGGGCGAGGATCAGCCCGCCGCGCGGGCCGCCGAGCGTCTTGTGCGTGGTCGTCGTGACGATGTCCGCGTGCGGGACCGGCGACGGGTGCAGCCCCGCCGCGACGAGCCCGGCGAAGTGCGCCATGTCGACCATGAGCAGCGCCCCGACCGAGTCGGCGATCTTGCGGAACGCCGGGAAGTCGAGCTGCCGCGGGTACGCCGACCAGCCCGCCACGATCATCTTGGGCCGGTGCTCGGCCGCGAGCGAGGCGACCTCGTCCATGTCGACCAGGCCGTCCTCGGCGCGGACGTGGTACGGCACCACGTTCAGCGTCTTGCCCGAGTAGTTCAGCCGCATCCCGTGGGTCAGGTGGCCGCCGTGCGCGAGGTCGAGCCCCAGGATCGTGTCGCCGTGCTGCAGCAGCGCGAAGTACACCGCCGTGTTGGCCTGCGCCCCGCTGTGCGGCTGGACGTTCGCGTGCTCGGCGCCGAACAGCGCCTTCGCCCGGTCGATGGCGAGCTGCTCGGTGACGTCGACGTACTCGCAGCCGCCGTAGTACCGCCTGCCCGGGTAGCCCTCGGCGTACTTGTTCGTCAGCACGGAGCCCTGCGCCTCCAGCACGGAGACCGGCGCGAAGTTCTCCGACGCGATCATCTCCAGCGTGGACTGCTGGCGGCGCAGCTCCGCGGCGACGGCCTCGGCGACCTCGGGATCGGCCGCCGCGAGGGAGTCGTAGAGGCTCATGCTTCCTCGATCAGCTTCTCGTAGGCGGCCGAGTCGAGCAGGTCGCCGGGCTCGTCGGAGATCCGCACCTTGAAGATCCAGCCCTCGCCGTACGGGTCGTCGTTGATCACCTTCGGCTCGTCCACCACCGCGCTGTTGATCGCGGTGACCTCGCCGCTGACCGGGGAGTACAGGTCGCTCACCGACTTGGTCGACTCGACCTCGCCGCAGGGCTCGCCCGCCTCGACGGTGTCGCCCTCGGACGGCTGCAGCTCGAGGTAGACGATCTCGCCGAGCGCGTCGGCGGCGTGCGCCGTGATGCCGACGGTGACGATGCCGTCCTCGCCGCCGAGGCCGGACACCCACTCGTGCTCTTCGCTGTAGCGGAGCTGCTCCGGAACGCTCACGATGTTCTCTCTCTTTCAGGGACGCTTGTAGAACGGCAGGTCGACCACGTCCACCGGCTCGTGCCGGCCGCGGACGTCCACGGCCAGGCCCGACTCCTCGACGCCGCTGTCGAGGTAGGCCAGGGCGATCGGCTTGCCCAGTGTGGGCGAAGGGGCGCCGCTCGTCACCACCCCGCACGGCGTGCCGCCGGACGTGACGACCTGGTACCCCTTCCGCGGCGCGCGACGCCCGCGCGCGGCCAGTCCCACGAGCCTACGGCCCGGCGGGGTCTGCGCCTGCGCCGCCAGGGCCGCCTTGCCCACGAAATCGACGGGCTTGTCCAGCTTCACGACCCGGCCGAGGCCCGCCTCGAACGGGTTGGTCTCGGCGGTCAGCTCGTTGCCGTACAGCGGCATGCCCGCTTCCAGGCGCAGCGAGTCGCGCGCCGCGAGCCCCGCCGGGACGACCCCGTCCACCGCGGCGAGCGCCCGCCACAGCGGGACCGCGTCGGAGGCGTCCACGAACAGCTCGAAGCCGTCCTCGCCCGTGTACCCGGTGCGGGCGACCAGCGCGTCGACGCCCGCGACCCGGTCCGCCAGGATCGCGTAGTACCTGAGGCCGGCGAGCGTCGCCTCGGTGAACCGTTCGAGGATCTCCTGCGAGCGCGGGCCCTGCAGGGCGATCAGCGCGTAGGCGTCGGAGCGGTCGTCGACGACCGCCTCGAAGCCCGCCGCCCGCTCGGTCAGCGCGTCCCGGACGACGGCGGTGTTCGCGGCGTTCGCGACGACCATCCAGGTCTGCGCTTCGCCCCCGCGGCCGCCTCCCGCCGCCTCCCGGTCGGCGAGCCGGTACACGATCAGGTCGTCGAGGACGCCGCCGTCCGGCGCGCAGAGCATCGTGTAGCGGGCCTTGCCGACCGCCATCGGGGACAGGTTCCCGACCAGCGCGTAGTCGAGGGCCGCCCCGGCGCCCGGCCCGGACACGAAGATCTCCCCCATGTGCGACAGGTCGAACAGCCCGGCGCCGGTGCGGACGGCCTCGTGCTCGGCCGTCTCGCTCCTGTAGCGCAGCGGCATCAGGTAGCCGGCGAAGTCGACCATGTTCGCGCCGAGGTCCCGGTGGACCTCGTGCAGCGGGGTGGTCTTCGGCTCGGCGGACTTTGACTCGGCGGACATCGGTTCGGCTCCTTCGTCACGGGCGCGTGGTCCATCGTCCCACTCGCGCACCGGGCGTCTCGGTGCCTCCCCCTCTGTCATCTGCGCCTGAGAGCTTCACCCGCCTGCACGCGGGCTTTCACCTTCGGCGGGGGACCGGGTCCCCGCTTTCCAGAGGTCGCCTGGCCCGTGCGGTCCGTGGGCCTGAGAGGTTCCGGGGAGGATTTGCTCCTTCGGCGCCCCACGCCGGCTGCGTGGGACTCTCCCGCACGGGATCAACGGCTGACCGCAAATCTAGCAGCGGCCCTGCCCCGCGACCACCCGCCGTCAGCCCGCCGGCGACGGCGACGCGGACAGCGACCTCACGCACGCCCGCAGGGCCGCCTTCATCTTCTCCAGCTCCGCCTTGCCGGGCGTCGTCGACGGGTTCGGGCTCGGCAGTTTCACGCCCTGGCGGTGCATGCAGTCGTTGAACCTCTCGGCCGCGCTGGACGGTCCGGGCGTCGGCGCGCCGCCTTTCCCGGGCGCGCCGGACGGCGCCGACGCCGGTGCCGAGGCCGCGGGCGAGGGCGGTGCGCCTTTGCCGTCGCCGGAGCCGCCGTCGCCGGAGCCGCCGTCGCCGGAGCCGCCGCATCCGCTGAGCGCCAGCACGAGCGCCAGCACCGCCACATGACCGAGCTTCAAGGTGGACCTCCGTGCACCGGGGACGGGACCGGCCCATGATGCGCGGGCGGGGCGGCGCGCGGATATCGCGGCGCGTGCCAATGCCGCGGGCCCGGTTTAGCAACTCGCATCAAACGGGCGTCCGCGCAGTCTCGGTTGACTTAAACCGGATCGGGTTCCGTAACGTACCCTGAGTTGGTCACCCGAGATCACCCGCGGTGAGCGCGGGCGCACGAGTTGAAGGGCACGCCGGATGGTCTACCTGGCGGGAATGCTGATCCTGTTCTTCGGCCTGCTGGTGTCCATCGCGCTGCACGAGCTCGGGCATTTCTCCTTCGCCAAGCTCTTCAAGGTGCGGACGACCCAGTTCATGGTCGGGTTCGGGCCGACGATGTGGTCCAGGCGCAAGGGCGAGACCGAGTACGGCGTCAAGTGGATCCCGCTCGGCGGCTACATCCGCATGATCGGGATGCTGCCGCCGCGCAAGGGCGACGCCCCCGGGCAGGTGCGGCAGGTCAGCACCGGCCCGTGGCAGGGGCTCATCGAGTCGGCCCGCGGCGCCGCGATGGAGGAGATCAGGCCGGGCGACGAGGACCGCGTGTTCTACGCCAAGAAGTGGTGGCAGAAGATGCTCATCATGTTCGGCGGCCCCGCGATGAACCTGGTGCTCGCGGTGATGTTCTTCGCGATCCTGCTGATGGGGATCGGCGTCAAGCAGCCGCAGCCGGTGATCGAGCAGGTCCACGACTGCATGGTGCCCGCCAGCCAGTCGCAGCTGAAGGACTGCCCGGCGAACGCCGCCCCCACCCCGGCCGCGCAGGTCGGGCTGAAGGCCGGCGACCGTATCGTGTCGTTCGGCGGCAAGAAGATCGACGACTACGACGAGCTGCGGGTGCTGATCCGCGACAGCGGCGGCAGGACCGTCCCGATGACCGTCGAGCGCGGCGGGCGGAACCTGCGGCTCGACGTGCCGATCACCCGCAACCAGATGCACGACCTGGACGACCCCGACAAGATCGTCAACGTCGGGTTCCTCGGCATCACGCCGGCGCAGGCGATGGAGCGGCAGGGGCCGGGCGCGGTCGCGAGCACGATGACCGACCTGACCGCGCGCACCGCGGGCGCGCTCTTCCGGATGCCGCAGAAGATGGTCGGCGTCTGGAACGCCGCGTTCGGCGACGAGAAGCGCGACCCGAACGGGCCGGTCGGCGTCGTCGGCGTCAGCCGGATCGGCGGCGAGGTCGCCGCGTCCCACGACTACACCGGCGCCGAGAAGGTGTCGTTCTTCGTGATGCTGCTCGGGTCGCTGAACCTCGCGGTCGGGCTGTTCAACCTCGTCCCGCTGCTCCCGCTGGACGGCGGCCACATCGCCGGCGCCCTGCTGGAGGCCGTGAAGAAGGCGTTCGCGAAGATCTTCCGCAGGCCCGACCCCGGCTACGTGGACGTCGCCAAGGCGCTGCCGGTCACGTACGTGATGGCGGTCGTGCTGATCGTCATGGGCGGCCTGCTGATCTACGCCGACCTCGTGAACCCCGTCACCGTCACGGGATAGCGGGCATCTCGCCCGTCTTCCGGAAATCGTTCAGCGCGGCGAGGTAGGGCTCGATGTCGAGGCCCTGCGCGGCGAGCCACGCGTCCGACCCGTAGGTGCCGGAGTAGCGCTCGCCGCCGTCGCAGATCAGAGTGACGACGCTGCCGCGCTCGCCGCGCGCCCGCATCTCCGCGATCAGCTCCGCCGCGCCCCACATGTTGGTGCCGGTCGAGCCGCCCACGTTGCGGCCGCTGACCTCGGCCGTCCAGCGCATCGCCGCGACGGACGCCGCGTCCGGCACCCGGATCATCCGGTCGATGACCGTCGGCAGGAACGACGGCTCCACGCGGGGCCGGCCGATGCCCTCGATCCGCGAGCCGGCCGCCGTCCGGTCCGGGTCGCCGTCGGCGAACGAGCCGTGGAACGCCGAGCCCTCGGGGTCGACGACGGCGAGCCGCGTCTGGAACCGCCGGTAGCGCGCGTACCGGCCGATCGTCGCGGACGTCCCGCCGGTGCCCGCGCCGACCACGATCCAGGACGGCTCCGGGAACCGCTCCAGCCGCATCTGCTCGAAGATCGACTCGGCGATGTTGTTGTTGCCGCGCCAGTCCGTCGCGCGCTCGGCGTAGGTGAACTGGTCCATGAAGTGCCCGCCGCACCCGGCCGCGAGCCGCCGCGCCTCGTCGTAGATCGCGGACGGGTCGTCCACCAGGTGGCAGCGGCCCCCGTGGAACTCGATCAGCTGGATCTTCTCCGGGCTGGTCGAGGCGGGCATCACCGCGATGAACGGCAGGCCGAGCAGCCGCGCGAAGTACGCCTCCGACACCGCCGTGGACCCGCTGGACGCCTCGATGACCGTGGTGTCCTCGCGGATCCAGCCGTTGGCCAGCCCGTAGAGGAACAGCGACCGCGCGAGCCGGTGCTTCAGCGAACCCGTCGGGTGGACCGACTCGTCCTTCAGGTACAGGTCGATGCCCCACTCCGGCGGCAGCGGGAACACGTGGAGGTGCGTGTCCGCGCTGCGGTTGGCGTCGGCGTCGACCAGCCGGATCGCCTCGGCGATCCAGGCCCGGTACCCGGGGTCGCAGCGGTCCACGATGCGGCTCACGTCGGTGTTCTCCTCGATCGTCGTCGATCGGCCGGGTCCCACGATATCCGCGCATGTCACGGTGCATCATGGAGGCAGCGGGGGGCAGATGATCGAGATGTTCGACGAACGGATCGTGGCGACCGGGCGGCTCCCGCTGTTCGGCTTCTTCGTCGCGTTCCTGATCACTTTCGTGCTGACGCGGGTGAACGTCCGGCTGATCCGGGCGGACGTGCGCTGGTGGTTCAACAACGTGACCGCCGGCGACGTGCACATCCACCATGTCGTGTTCGGCGTCGTCCTGATGCTGGCGGGCGGGGTCGGCAGCCTCGCCGTACCGGACGCCTACACGGGCCTGAGCGTCGCGGCCGCCGCAGTGTTCGGCATGGGCTCCGCCCTCGTCCTGGACGAGTTCGCGCTCATCCTGCACCTCCAGGACGTCTACTGGACGGAGAAGGGCCGCGCGTCCGTCGACGCCGTGTTCGTCGCGATCGCGGTGACCGGGCTGCTGCTGCTCGGGATCCGCCCGCTCGGCTACGAGGGCATCGCGCCCGACCCCGGCACCGGCATCCTGACCCGCGTCTACGTGGCGTCCCTGGTCATCAACCTGGTGTTCGCGGTGATCACGCTGCTCAAGGGCAAGATCTGGACCGGCCTCATCGGCCTGTTCGTCCCCGCCCTGCTGATCGTCGGCGCGATCCGGGTGGCGCGGCCGGGCTCCCCGTGGTCGCGCTGGCGCTACCCGCCGGATTCGCGCCGCTACCAGCGGGCCGTCCGCCGGGAGAGGCAGATCCGCCGGCCGCTCATCCGCGGCAAGATCTGGGTGCAGGAGTTCATCGCGGGGCGGCACGACCTCATCCCGCCCGACCTGCTGCAGCGCCGCGCGGACGCGGCCGAGCGCGCCCGCGTCCGGCGGCTCGAACGCGCCGAGCGGCGCGCCGCCGCCCGCGAGGAGCGCCGCGCCGCCGCCCGCGCCGAACGCAAGGCCGCC
>NZ_JBIQHY010000079.1:18291-32359 GCF_044508335.1 Actinomadura sp. | reverse complement strand
TCTTCCTCCAGGGGACTTTCACCCCCAAGCAATCGCCCATGCTGGGCGCACCATGTGGAACGGCCCGTCCGGCAGCCGGACGGGCCGTTCCAGATTCGTGCAGGCGCGCGCTCAGGGTTCGAACTTGTAGCCCAGGCCCCGGACGGTCACGATGTGCCGCGGAGTGGACGGCACCTCCTCGATCTTGGCGCGGAGGCGCTTGATGTGGACGTCCAGCGTCTTCGTGTCGCCCACATAGTCGGCGCCCCACACCCGGTCGATCAGCTGCATCCGGGTCAGGACGCGGCCGGCGTTGCGCAGCAGCACCTCCAGCAGCTCGAACTCCTTGAGCGGCAGCTGGACGGGCTCGCCGCCGACGGTGACCACGTGCCGCGCCACGTCCATCCGGACGGGTCCGGCCTCCAGCGCCGCGGGCGCCGGCTCCCCGGCCTCGCCCCGGCGGCGCAGGACGGCCCGCATCCGGGCGATCAGCTCCCGGGTGGAGAACGGCTTGGTGACGTAGTCGTCGGCGCCAAGCTCCAGCCCGACGACCTTGTCGACCTCGCCGTCCTTCGCGGTCAGCATGATCACGGGCACGTTGGACTTGGCGCGCAGCTCCCGGCACACCTCGGTGCCGGGCAGCCCGGGCAGCATCAGGTCGAGCAGCACGAGGTCGGCGCCGCTGCGCTCGAAGAGGTCCAGCGCGTCGGGTCCGGTGGCGGCGACCGCCACCTCGAAGCCCTCCTTGCGGAGGTTGTACGACAGCGCGTCGCTGAACGACTCCTCGTCCTCCACGACGAGCACGCGGGTCACGGTGTTGCCTCCCGGGCGGTGTTGTGAGCTCTGTCCGCGGTCCTCGCGGCCGGGCGGGGGCGGGACGGCGCGTCGAGCAGCGGCAGCCGGATCGTGAACGTCGACCCGTGCCCCTCCTTGCTCCACACCGTCACGTCGCCGCCGTGCTTGCCGGTGACGTGCTTGACGATGGCGAGGCCGAGCCCGGTCCCGCCGGTCCGCCGGGAGCGGGCGGGGTCGACCCGGTAGAAGCGCTCGAAGATGCGGCCTGTCTCGGCGTCGGGGATGCCGATGCCCTGGTCGGTCACGTTGATCTCGACCCGCCGGTCGTCGCACCGCCTCGCCGACACGACGACCCGGGTGCGCTCGGCGCTGTAGGCGACGGCGTTGTCGACGAGGTTGCGCAGCGCGGTGACGAGCAGCTCCTGGTCGGCGCGGACCCGCAGGTCCTCCTCGCCGCCGGACGCCAGCTCGATGTGCTTGGCGGACGCCTTGAACCGGCAGCGTTCGAGCGCCTCCGCCATGACGTCGTCCAGCGCGACGGGCCCCATGTCGGGGAGCGGCTCGTCCCCCTGGACCCGCGACAGCGTCATGAGGTCCTGGACGAGGTTGTTGAGCCGCGTCGACTCGTACTGCATCCGCCCGGCGAACCGGCGGACGGCCTCCGGGTCGCCGGCGGCGCCCTCGACGGTCTCGGCGAGCAGCGACAGCGCGCCGACGGGTGTCTTCAGCTCGTGGCTGACGTTCGCGACGAAGTCGCGGCGGATCGCCTCGGTGCGGTGCATGTCGGTGAGGTCCTCGGCGAGGACGAGGACGAGGCCGTGCGAGCCGAGCGGCGCGACGCGGACCGCGAACCAGCGCCCGTCGGCGCGGCCGCGCCCCCTGGTCGGGCCGACCTGGATCTCGTTCTCCCGGATCTCGCCGTCCCGGCGGACGAGCCGGGTCATCGCGAGCACCTCGTCCACGACGAGGCGGTCGCCGCTGACCAGGCCGTACGCGCGCGCGGCGGAGCTGGCGCGCAGCACCCGGTCCTCGCCGTCGACGACGACGGCCGACGACCGCAGGACGCTCAGCACCGACGCGACGCCCGGCGGCAGCGCCTCCGCGGGGGCGGGGGGCGCCGGGGCCCGCTGCGCCCGCTCGCTCACGCGCACCGCCAGGCCGGTCGCGAGCCCGATCGCGAGCCCGGCCGCACCGGCGAGGCCCGCCACTATCTCGACCTCCACACCTCGGATCGTAGGCGGCGTTCCGACCCGCCCTGCCCGTCTGCCCTGGTCGGGTCCCTCCGTTAGCCGAAAGTTCACCTTTGGCTCCAGGGGCGTTCACGGTGGGACGGCAGGCTGTGGCGTGGGCGAGCACGCCCCGCGACCACACCGCGGGCCTGCCCCCGTCCCGTTCCCTGCGGAGGACTTCACGTGCGCGACGCCTACCACGAGGAGCTCGGCTCCCTCACCGACAGCCTGGTGGAGATGACCCGCCTCGTCCGGTCCGCGATGGCCCGCGCGGTGACCGCCCTGCTGGACGCCGATCTGCGGCTCTCCGAGGAGGTGATCAGCGGCGACGAGCAGGTCGACGAGATCGACGCGGACATCGAGGCGACGGTCTTCGACCTGATGGCCCGGCAGCAGCCGGTCGCCGGCGACCTCCGCACCCTGATCACCGCGCTGCGGATGAGCGGCGACCTGGAGCGCATGGGCGACCTCGCCGTGCACATCGCCAGGACCGCGCGCCGCCGGCATCCCGAGTCGGCCGTCCCGCCGGAGCTGCGGGCGACCGTCCTGGAGATGGGGCGGACCGCCGAGCGGATGATCGCGAAGACGGGCGGCGTGATCGCGTCGCAGGACGTGGAGACGGGCCTCGAACTGGACGCCGACGACGACCGGATGGACCGGCTCCACCGCCGCCTGTTCGACGTCCTGCTGTCCCCCGGGTGGACGCACGGCGTCGAACCGGCCGTCGACATCACGCTCGCCGGCCGCTACTTCGAGCGCTTCGCCGACCACGCCGTCCACGTGGCGGAGAACGTCGTCTACCTGGTGACCGGCCAGCGCCCCGAGGAGATCGCCGACCTCGGCTGACACCGCCGCCTTCCCTCGCCCGGCCGGGTTTTGGAAAGATCACCCTGGAGGCACCGATACCGGGGTGGGACGTGGACACGGCACTGATCGTCACCGTCGTCGTCGCGCTGACGGCCTGGGTGTTCCTGCTGCGCTCGTCGATGATCAGCATGATCTGGGGGCCGGTCGTGCGGTCCGCGGGCGGGGACGCCGTGTGGGCCGCCGTGACGTCGGTCGTCCTCTACATCGCGGGCCTGGCCGCGTTCGCGCTGGTCGTGCTGGCGGTCCACTGGGCCCTCGGCGGGCTGCCCGCGCGGGCGCTGGTCCTCGTGCTGAGCGCGCTGTACGCGCCCGTGGCGTTCATGCCGGCGCCCGACCGCGGCGCGCGCCCCTACGAGGACGTCCGGCGCGCCCTGGTGAGGGCCGGGGCGACGGAGGAGCAGGCGCGGGCCTGCGCCTGGGCGACCGGGCCGCTGGCGTTCGCCGGGCTCGCGGTCGTCGGCGGGGCCGTCATCTCCGTGTTCGCCGGCTGAGGGGCCGCCTCGGCGGCGGCCCCCCGGCGGATCACTTCTTGCGGCCGCGCCTCGACTTCTCCTTCTTGGCCTCCTTGGCGGGCGGGGCGGGAGGCTTGGGGTCGTCCTTCTTGGCGGCGCCCTGGTTCTTGACGGCCTCGATCGCCGCCTTGGCGGCGGCCGGGTCGAGGTACTCGCCGCCGCGCTTCAGCGGGGCGAAGTCGTCGTCCAGCTCGTAGACGAGCGGGATGCCGGTCGGGATGTTGAGGCCGACGATCTCCTCGTCGGAGATGTCGTCGAGGTGCTTCACGAGGGCGCGGAGCGAGTTGCCGTGCGCGGCGACCAGGACGGTCTTGCCGACGGCCAGGTCCGGGACGATCGCGTCGTACCAGTAGGGCAGCAGCCGGTCGACGACGTCGGCCAGGCACTCCGAGCGCGGGATCAGCTCGGACGGCAGCTCCGCATAGCGGAGGTCGTTGACCTGGGACAGCGGGTCGTCGTCCTTGATGGGCGGCGGCGGGGTGTCGTAGGAGCGGCGCCAGATCATGAACTGCTCTTCGCCGAACTCCTCGCGCGTCTGCGCCTTGTTCTTGCCCTGGAGGGCGCCGTAGTGGCGCTCGTTCAGCCGCCAGGACCGCTTGACGGGGATCCAGAGCAGGTCGGCCACGTCCAGCGCGATGTTGGCGGTGCGGATGGCCCGCTTCAGCAGGGAGGTGTGCACCACGTCGGGAGTGATGTCGGCGTCGAGCAGCAGGTCGCCGCCGCGGGTCGCCTCGCTCTCCCCCTTCGCGGACAGGTCGACGTCCACCCAGCCGGTGAACAGCCCCTCCGCGTTCCAGACGCTTTCGCCATGCCGGAGCAATACCAAGGTCGCCATGACACCAGAGCCTATCGGCCCCCGGCGGGTCACTCGCGGTTGGCCGGGTCCGCGAAGGAGGCGAACGCCTGGAGGTTGGCGAGGCTCTCGCCGCGCTTGACCCGCCAGTCCCACTCGCGCTGGATGGACGTCTTGAACCCTCGTTCGAGGGCCTTGTCGAAGTTCTCGTCGGAGTAGGTGAGGACGCAGCCGAGGATGCGGTCGATCTCGTCCGGGGAGATCGAGGCGAGGGGGAGCTTCCCGACGAGGTGGACGTCACCGATGTCGTCCAGGGCGAACGCCACCCCGTACATGCGGCCGTTCTTCTCCAGGAGGAACCGGTAGAACTCGGCGTGGTTCTCGTCGGGGCGGCGGCAGAAGAACGCCTCGATGTGCAGCGAGTGGTCGCCGACGATCAGCCACGTCATGGTGGCGAGCTTGTGCTGCCCGGGGAGCTTGACGAAGAACGCGTTCTCGCGCGGCTCGTCGAACTCCAGCTCGGCCGCCTTGAGCGTCTCGCGGATGGTCTCGACCGGGTCGGGCGCGCCGCCCCGCGTCCCCGGGTTCGCTTCGCTCATGCGGAGACCTCCGCGGGGACGTGGACGGACGGGATCGTCATGGCACCGGTATACACGTCGAGGAGGCGGTCGACGGTGGCGTCCCAGCCGAAGCCGTGCGCGTGTCGGACGGCGCCGCGGGCCAGCCGGGCGTGCAGGCCCGGTTCGGCGTGCAGGCGGCGCAGGACGGCGGCGTAGTCGGCCGGGTCGTGCCCGGAGATCAGCACGCCGGACTCGCCGTCCGCGACGGCCGTGCAGAGGCCGCCGACGCGGGAGGCCACGACGGGCGTCCCGCACGCCTGCGACTCGACGGCCACCAGGCCGAACGACTCGCTGTGGGACGGGACCACGGTGACGTCCGCGGCCCGGTACCAGTCGGCCAGCTCGCGCTGCGGGCTCGGCGGCTCGAAGCGCATGACGTCCGAGATGCCCAGCTGAGCGGCCAGCGACTGGAGCCCGGTGGGGCGGCAGCGGCCGGAGCCGGACGGGCCGCCGACGACGGCGACGACGAGCTTCGAGCGCAGCGCCGGGTCGTCCGCGAGCATGCGGGCGACGGCGCGCAGCAGGACGTCCGGCGCCTTGAGCGGCTGGATGCGGCCGACGAACAGCAGCACGTAGGCGTCGCGGGGCAGGCCGAGCCGGCGGCGGGCCGGGCCGGTGCGGTGCGGGAGCAGCCCGGCGCCGCGGGCCAGGATCGGCGACTCGGGGCGGAACAGGGAGAGGTCGACGCCGGGCGACACGGTCGCGACGCGCGCGGGGTCGGCGCCGTAGAGGCCGACGAGCTCGTGGGCCTCCTTGCCGGTGTTCGCGACGAGCTGGTCGGACGCGGCCACGACCTGCTCCTCGCCGAGGACGCGCTCGGCGGGCTCCGGCTTGTCGTCGTCCGCGAGGGCGGCGTTCTTCACCTTCGCCATCGTGTGCATGGAGTGCACGAGCGGCACGCCCCACCGCTGCTTGACGGCCTGCCCGGCCTGCCCGGACAGCCAGTAGTGCGTGTGCAGGAGGTCGTAGTGGCCGGGGTCGTGGGCCGCCTCGACGCGCAGGACCCCGGACGTGAAGCCGCACAGGTACCGGGGCAGCTCGGTCTTGTCCAGCTCCTCGAACGGCCCCGCGACGACGTTGCGGACGAGGACGCCGGGGGCGAGCTCGACGACCGGGGGCAGGGCCCGCGAGGTCGCGCGGGTGAAGATGTCGACTTCCACACCCCTCGCGGCCAGCCGTTTGGCGACCTCGACGATGTAGACGTTCATGCCGCCCGCGTCGCCGGTGCCGGGTTGGTCAAGGGGGGAAGTATGAACACTGACCGTCGCAACCCGGTTGATACGACGCGACACTGCACACCACCTCCGGTAGTGCAACCTATCGACCGTGTTAGGTGTTCCCTCAACAAGGGGGACAACCGTGACTTCCCGCCACAGTGATCGACCTCACCGGCGACCCGCTTCCCGGCACCTGGGACCCTGGACGCATGCGTAAGACCGCGATAGTGACCGGAGCAAGCAGCGGGATCGGGGCCGCGACGGCGAAGCGCCTGGCGGCGGAGGGGTTCCACGTCGTCGCGGCGGCGCGGCGGCGCGACCGCCTCGACGCGCTGGCCAAGGAGATCGCCGAGACCGTGCCGGGCGCCGGCAGGGTGGCGGCGGTGACGCTGGACGTGACGTCGCAGGAGTCGGTGGACGCGCTCGCGGCGGCCGTCGACGGCTGCCACGTCCTGGTCAACAACGCGGGCGGCGCCCTCGGCCTGGACGGCGTCGCCACCGCGGACCTCGACGACTGGCAGACGATGTACGACACGAACGTCCTGGGCCTCGTGCGGGTGACCAAGGCGATCCTGCCGAAGCTGATCGAGAGCGGCGCGGGCCATGTGGTGAACATCACCTCGCTCGCCGCGCACGTCCCGTACGAGGGCGGCGGCGGGTACAACGCCGCCAAGCACGCCGCCTACGCGGTCAACGAGGTGATGCGCCTGGAACTGGTCGCCGAGCCGGTCCGGGTCACCGAGATCGCGCCGGGGCTGGTGAAGACCGAGGAGTTCTCGCTGGTCCGGTTCCGCGGGGACGAGGAGCGGGCCGCCAAGCCCTACGAGGGCGTCCCCGAGCCGCTGGTCGCCGAGGACGTCGCCGACTGCGTCGCCTGGGCCGTCACCCGCCCGCCGCACGTGAACATCGACCGGATCGACGTCCAGCCGCGGGTGCAGGCCGCCCCCTACAAGCTGCACCGCGAGTAGGGCTCCGCCGCGGGGCAGGGCTTCACCGCAGGGCAGGGCTTCACCGCGGATCGGGCGCGACCGCCGTCCAGGGGAGCGTGACTTCGCCGAGGCGCCACCGGTTCCGCCCGCCGTACGGGGGCTGCGTGAGGACCGGATGGGTCCGCGCCAGCAGCGACACGGCCTCGACCCAGCGCGCGCGAGGGCCGAACGCCGAGTACGGCGCGGCCGTCGCCCAGCAGCGGTCGAAGCGGGTCAGCAGCGTATGGACGGGTTCGCCCGGCACGTTGCGGTGGATCAGAGTCTTCGGCAACCGCTCCGCCAGCGCGGACGGACGTTCCAGCGAGCGCAGATGGGCCGCGAACGTGATGGTCTGGGGGCCGTCCTTGGTGAGGGTCACCCAGACCGCGCGTCGCCCGATCTCGTCGCACGTCCCTTCCACGAGGACTCCTTTGGGCGCCAGGCGCGAGCGCAGGTCGTCCCATGCGCGCCAGGCCGCCGGCTCGTCGTACTGCCGGAGCACGTTGAAGGCCCTCACCAGCACGGGCGGACGCGGCACCGGCAGCTCGAACCCGCCGCGGCGGAACGACAGCCCGGCGTACAGGCCCGGCCCCCCGGCTCCGTTCAGTCCATTCCGCAGGGCGGCGAGGAGGGTGCGGCCGGCGGCGACCCGCTCCGGCTCTATCTCGACGCCGACGACCTCCAGGTGCGGGGAGACGGCGCGCAGGCGGTCGTAGAGCTCGAACGTGGTGACCGGGGACGCGCCGTAGCCGAGGTCGACGGCGAGCGGGCGCCCGCCGGTGCGCAGCGGGCGGGCCTGGGTGGCGGCGATCCAGCGGTCGACGCGGCGCAGGCGGTTGGGGGCGGTGGTGCCGCGGGTGACCTCCCCCCGCGGCTTCTGGGCTGGGGGCACCCGGTAATTGTTCCTTCTCGCCCGCAATGCCTCGTACGTCCAACGGCGTATGCCCGGCACCCCGACCGCGCCCCCCACTGAACCAGATTCGGTAAGTCATCGGTTACGGTGCTGCCGACGCCGTCCCCCGAGGAGTGCCGATGCTCGACCTGGCGACCCTGCACGAGGCCATCGCCGCCGCGATCCCCGACCGCGAATGCCTGGTGTGGCGCGACCGCCGGATGACCTGGCGCGAACTCGCCGGCCGGACGCGGCGGCTGGCGAACGTCCTGCACGGGCACGGCCTCGGCCTGCGCGGCGGCTCCCGCGGCGCGGCGGCCGAGCCGTGGGAGTCGCCGCACGACCATCTCGCGCTCTACCTGCACAACGGCCCCGAGTACCTGGAGGGCCTGGTCGCCGCCCATCAGGCGCGGGTCGCCCCGTTCAACGTCAACTACCGGTACGTGGACGACGAGCTCGCCCACCTGTTCGGCGACGCGCGCCCGGCCGCCGTGATCTACCACGCGCGCTTCGCGGACGCGATCGGGCGCGTCGTGGAGCGGCTCGCCGGCCGGCTCGGCGGCGGGCGCCCGCTGCTCCTCCAGGTGGCGGACGAGTCCGGCGCCGCCCTCCTGCCCGGTGCGCTCGACTACGAGGAAGCCCTCGCGGGGGCGCCGTCCGACCCGCTGCCGGTGCGGCCCCACGCCCACGACCTGCACATCCTCTACACGGGCGGCACGACGGGCATGCCGAAGGGCGTGCTGTGGCGGATCGGCGACCTGATGGCCGGCCCGCTCGGCCTGCGCCGCCGCGACGGGTCGCCGCTCACCGGCCTCGACGAGGCGGTCGCGCGGGCGGTGCGCAGCGACGTGCGCGTCCTGGTCGGCCCGCCGCTGATGCACGGGGCGGGCACGTGGTCGGCGCTCGGCGCCTGGTGCGGCGGCGGATGCGTGGTGTTCCCCGACCGGGTGGACGGCCTGGACGCCGCCGATCTGATGGCCACCGCCGAGCGCGAGCGCGTCACCCGGATGCCGCTCGTCGGGGACGCGTTCGCCCGCCCGATCGTGGCGGCGCTGGAGGCGCGCCCCCACGAGCTGGGCGCGCTCCGCACGTTCGTGAACTCCGCCGCGGCGATCAGCCCGGCCGTGAAGGCGCGGATGCTCGAACTGCTCCCGCATTCCCGGATCGTGGACGTGCTCGGGTCGTCGGAGTCCGGCTTCCAGGTGACGCGCAACGGCTCGTCGGCGACGTCGTTCGCGGCCGCGCCCGGGACGGCGGTGCTGTCCGCCGACCGGTCCCGGCGCCTCGCGCCCGGCGAGGAGGAGCTGGGCTGGCTGGCCAAGGGCGGCGGCTCGATCCCCCTCGGCTACCTGGGCGACCCGGAGAAGACCGCGGCCACGTTCCTCACCCTGGACGGCGAGCGGCTGGTCGTGCCGGGCGACCGGGCGCGGCTGCTCGCGGACGGCACCGTGGAGGTCCGCGGCCGGGAGGCCACGACGATCAACACCGGCGGGGAGAAGGTGTTCGCGGAGGAGGTCGAGTCGGTGCTGCGCGGGCTGCCGGGCGTCGCGGACGCGCTGGTCGTCGGCCGGCCGAGCGAGCGCTGGGGCACGGAGATCGTCGCGGTGATCGGCCCCGCCGGGGCGCCGCCCGACGACGAGCTGCGCGCCGGCTGCGCGGCCCGGCTGGCCCGCTACAAGATCCCGAAGGCGTTCGTCCGGACGGACCGGAGCCTCCGCCTGCCCAACGGCAAGGCCGACTACGCCGCCGCCCGCGCGCTCCTGCACTAAAGAATCCCGTTCGGTTTGTAGGCCGGGATCCTGTACCGGCGGCGCCGTGATCGGCGATGCTGGCGGAATGCCGGATCTGCACTCCCTGCTCGCCGACCTCGCGGCCGAGGGCGACTCCGTCGACGCCCTGGTCGCCCCGCTTCCAGCCGAGCGCTGGGCGGACCCGACCCCCGCCGAGGGCTGGACGATCGCGCACCAGATAGCCCACCTCGCCTGGACCGACGACCAGGCCGTCGTCGCCGCGACCGACGCCGGCGCCTTCGCGAAGCTCGTCGAGGAGGCCCTGGCCGACCCCGGCGGCTACGTCGACGCGGGCGCGCGGGAGGGCGCGAAGGAGGCCCCGGCGGCCCTCCTCGCCCGCTGGCGCGAGGGGCGCCGCCGCATGGTGCACGCGCTCGCCGCCGTCCCGCCGGGCACGCGCCTCCCCTGGTTCGACCCGCCGATGAGCGCCGCGACGCTGGCGACCGCGCGGCTCATGGAGACGTGGGCGCACGGCGAGGACGTCGCCGACGCGCTCGGCGTGCGCCGCGAGCCCACGCACCGGCTCCGGCACGTCGCGCACATCGGCGTCCGCACCCGCGACTTCTCGTTCCGCACCCGGGGCCTGGAGCCGCCCGCCGAGGAGTTCCGCGTCGTCCTGGAGGGCCCCGGCGGCGAGGAGTGGACGTGGGGGCCGGCGGACGCGCGGCAGTGCGTGACCGGCCCGGCGCTCGACTTCTGCCACGCCGTCACCCAGCGCCGCCACCGCGCCGACCTCGCCCTCGCCGCCACCGGCCCGGACGCCGACCGCTGGCTGGACATCGCCCAGGCGTTCGCCGGGCCGCCCGGCCCCGGCCGCCCGCCCGCCGGCGGCCGGGGGGGCGGGCACTGAGAGAGACGGGCACTGAGAGATCGGCCACTGCGCCGGGCGTGCACGTTCAGCCGGAGGCGATCTTGGAAAGGCCAGCGGTATGACAGTTCTGATCGCTTTTGACGGTTCTGACGACGCACGGGCCGCCGTCGACTACGCCGCGCGGCGCCTCAAGCCCGAGCCGGCCGTCGTCATGACGGTGTGGGAGCCGCTGCTGACCCAGCTCGGCTGGGCGCCGCTGGCCGCCGCCGTGCCGGTCGCCGCCGAGGCCCCCGACGAGGGGTTCGAGGAGGAGAAGCAGGCCGAGGAACTGGCGCGCAAGGGCGCCGACATGGCGCGGGCCGCCGGGCTGACCGACGTGACGACGCGGGCGGAGCGCGGCGGCGGGCCCGTGTGGGCCGCCATCGTGGACGTCGCCGACGAGCTGGACGCGTCCCTGATCGTCACCGGTTCGCGCGGTCTCGCGGGGGCGCGGTCGGTCATCCTCGGCAGCGTCTCGACCCGCGTCCTGCACCACGCGCACCGCCCGGTCCTGGTCGTGCCCCCGCCGCGGAAGGACGGCTAGCCCGCCGCCACCGCCTGTTCGAAGGCCGCGTAGGCGTCGTCCGTGAACAGGACGAAGCGGGCGTCGGTGACCTGCGTCGAGGTGGCGCGGACGGTGCCGACGGCGATGCGCGCGGCGTCGTCCATGGGCCAGCCGTAGATGCCCGCGGACACGGCCGGGAACGCGATCGAGGCGACGCCCAGCTCGTCGGCGACGCGGAGGGACTCGCGGTAGCAGGAGATCAGCTGGTCGGAGCGGTCGTCGGCGGAGGAGTACACCGGCCCGACGGTGTGGATCACCCAGCGGGCGGGCAGCCGCCCGGCCGTCGTCGCGACCGCCTGGCCCGTCGGCAGGCCGCCGCCGTACTGGGAGGCGCGCAGCTTGCGGCACTCGTCGAGGATCTCCGGGCCGCCCCTGCGGTGGATCGCGCCGTCCACCCCGCCACCGCCCAGCAGCGACGAGTTCGCCGCGTTGACGACCGCGTCGACCTCCTGCTCGGTGATGTCGCCCCGGACGAGAGTGATCTTCATGTGCGCGTTCCTCCGCATCGGACGGACCTGTCAGAAGACAAGAATTCTCACCCGCGCCGGACGTGAAACGCGTCCGGGCCGTTCCCGGCGGTACGCTCATGGCGGACGGGGCTCCGGGGGCGGTGCGGCTCGTCCGACTTCGTCCGGCCGGACGCAGGGGGGGCTACCATGCCGAACGCCAGGCGCAGTGCACACGGACGATCTCATACAGATGAGCTCACAAGGGCGTGACAGTCGCGGAGGTACCCCCTTGAAGATTTTCCTCGCCGGAGCGACCGGAGTCATCGGCCGCCGGCTGATCCCGCTGCTCGTTCAGGCGGGCCACGAGGTCGCGGGGACGACCCGCCGGACCGGACGGGCCGGCCTGCTCCGCGATCTCGGCGCCGAACCGGTCGTCGTGGACATGCTCGACGGCCCGGCGGTCCGCGACGCCGTCGCCGCCGCGCGCCCGGACGCGGTGATCCACCAGCTCACCGATCTCAGCGAGGAGGACTTCGGCGCCAACTCGCGGCTGCGGATCGCCGGCACCCGCAACCTGGTGGACGCCGCCCGGGCCGCCGGCGTCGAGACGATGATCGCGCAGAGCATCGCGTGGCTGTACGTGCCGGGCGACGCGCCCGCCGTGGAGACCGACCCGCTCGACTCCTCGCTCCCCCCGTACGAGGGCGTCGCGGCGCTGGAGAAGGCGGTCGCCGAGATGCCGCGCGGCGTCGTCCTGCGGTACGGGGCGCTGTACGGCCCGGGCACCTGGTACGCCCCCGACGGCGCGATCGCCGAGCGGGTCCGCGCGGGCACGATGCGCCCGGCGCCGTCGTGGACGTCCTTCGTGCACACCGAGGACGCGGCGTCGGCGGCGCTCGCGGCGCTCGACTGGCCGGCCGGGCCCGTCAACATCGTGGACGACGAGCCGGCGACCACCGCGGACTGGCTGCCCGTGTACAGCGCGACCATCGGCGCTCCGCACCCGGGCAGCGCCGGGAAGCACGCCGCGACGACGGGCCGCCCGGTGTCCAACGCGAAGGCGCTGAGCCTCGGCTGGAAGCCGCGGTTCACCTCGTGGCGCACCGGTTTCGCGCAGATGGAGACCGCGGGCTCCTGAGCCGCTTCCCATCAACCGGACGGAACGTGACAATTCACCCGAACTGGAACGAGCGCTTCGCCAGCCCGAGCCAGTAGCCGTCGATCACCGACCGGCGGCCCTCCGGCGCCTGGTCGGCGTCCGCTCCCAGCGCCACGAACAGCGGCGCGAAATGCTCCGTCCGAGGGTGCGCGATGCGGGCGGCGGGCGCCTTGGCGCGGAAGTCGAGCAGGGCGTCGATGTCGCCGTCCCGCACGGTCCGGTCCGCCCACTCGTCGAACTCCGCCGACCACGCGGGCGGCTCGGCGTCCGGCTCCGGGCGCAGCCGCCGCAGGTTGTGCGTGGTGAAACCGCTCCCGATGATCAGGACGCCCTGGTCGCGCAGCGGCGCGAGGCGCCGTCCGAGGTCGAACAGCCGCTCCGGCTCCAGCGTCGGCATCGACATCTGCAGCACGGGGACGTCGGCGTCCGGATACATCTCCACGAGCGGCACGTACGCGCCGTGGTCCAGCCCCCGCCGCTCGTCCTGGTGCACGCCCGGGACGAGCTTCCGCACCTCGGCCGCGAGCTGGGGGGCGCCGGGCGCGTCGTAGCGGACGCGGTAGTAGCGCTCGGGGAAACCCCAGAAGTCGTACACGAGCGGCACCCGGCGGGTGGCGCCGATGCTCAGCGGCGCCTCCTCCCAGTGCGCGGACACCATGAGGACGGCCTCGGGCTTCGGCAGGTCCGCCGACCAGCGGGCGAGCTGCTCGGTCCACACGGCGTCGTCGGCCAGCGGCGGGGCGCCGTGGCTGAGGTAGAGCACGGGCATCCGGGCCATGGGGTTCCTCCCTGGGTCTCTCCGGGTCTCTCAATTAATTGAGAGTTCAACCATACGCGGGAGATGCTTGAAACTTCAAGCCTTGAGGGTTCAAATATTTGGGTAGACTGGGGGCATGACCGAGACGCGCTGGCTGGACGACGCCGAACAGGAGACCTGGCGTGCCTTCCTGTGGACGTCGCGGCTGCTCAACGAGGCCCTCGACCGGCAGTTGCAGCGCGACTCCGGCATGCCGCACGCCTACTACATGATCCTGGCCATGCTGTCGGAGGCGCCCGGCCGCGCGCTGACGATGACCCGGCTCGCCGAGATCGTCCACTCGTCCCCGAGCCGCCTCTCGCACGCCGTGAACCGGCTGGAGGAGGCCGGCTGGGTGAGCCGCTGCAAGCACGACCACGACCGCCGCACGACGATCGCGCGGCTGACCGACGAGGGCTACGCCGTCCTGCGAGAGGCGGCTCCCGGGCATGTCGCCGAGGTCAGGCGCCACCTGTTCGACCCGCTGACCCGCGAGCAGATGCTCGAGTTCCGGGAGACCCTCCGCGCCCTGCTGTCGTCCCTCGACCCGAACCACGAGGCGCCGTGCGCCGGCGGCGAGGGCTAGC
>NZ_JBIQHY010000079.1:3069-18191 GCF_044508335.1 Actinomadura sp. | reverse complement strand
CCCCGGCTCGGCGATTCAGGGCCGGAGGAACTCGACCGCGTGCGACTCGGCCTCCGGATGGGCGGCGCTGAGCAGGCGCATGCCCTCCTCTTCAAGGCCGGTGCGCTCCCGCTTCGGGACCGGGCGGAACGGGTCGATGCGCAGCACCGCCTCCCCGCGCTTCTTCTCGATCTTCCACATGCCGTGGACGAAGCCGTCCACGAGGAACGTCGCGCGGATGATGCCGTTGACGGTGAAGACCCGCTTGCGGTCCTCCTCGCTGATGATCCGGGCGCGGTCGGCGTGGGAGAGCAGCAGGTTGTCGAAGTCCGGGACGAAACGGACGGGCGCCGGCGCGTCCGGGCCGGGACGCGGCGCATCCGGCACGTCGTAGAGCACCCGGCCGTTCTCGTCGCGGAACTCCAGCAGCCCCGGGCGGAGCCGCTCGACGACCGGGCCGAGGCGCGTCAGGCCCGACCAGCGCTGGACGTCCCGGACGCTCGCCGGCCCGAAGGCCGCCAGGTAGCGCAGCACCACATCGTCCAGCGTCGTCTCGGCGGGCGGGTGCCCGTCCAGCCAGGTGTCGAGCGTCGTGTGCCGCGCGACCCCCGAGGCGCCCCAGATGCCGCGCGGCGGGGTCTGCACCAGCGGCAGCCGCAGGCGGACGGCCCAGCCCAGCAGATCGGCGTCGTGGTCGGGCCACCGCTCGGCCAGCGATGCGCGGACCTCCTTGTCGGTGCGCGGCTCGTCCTCCAGCAGCGCGCGGGCGTGGGCGGTGACCGCGTCGAGGTCGATGCCGTCCAGCTCGGCGGCCCGCGCCTTCAGGAGGTTGTCGAGGATCGGCTGGGTGAGCGGCCGCAGCGCGCGGGCGTCGCGCGCGCTGACCAGGTGGAGCGTCCCGCGCATCAGCACGATCCGCAGCACGCGGCGCTCCGCCAGCAGCGCGCCGAGATCGCCGAACGCGAAGTCCGCGAGGCGGCTCCACAGCCCGATGTGCGGCGGGTTCGGCGCCTGCGCCTGCATGCCGACCAGGTGCTCGACTGCGTCCAGCACGGGCATGTCATGCCGCTCCAGCAGCATCTGGCGCGCCAGCAGCGCCCGGTTCAGCGCCCTCCTGCCGATCGTCACAGCGGCCACGCCCCCGCCGTCGTGCGCGGAGTGCACGGAAGGCTCCGCCCGTCCGTGATGCACATGACGTCCGGGATGCACATGACGTCCGGGATGCACATGGCGTCCGGGATCAGGACGCGATGGTGGAGCTGTGGCCGGTTCATCCGCCTATCCTCACCGATGCGGAGGCGGCGCGGGTACTCCGGTGCCGCTACTCCGGTGCCGCTACTCGGGTGCGGCTACTCGGGTGCAGCTACTCGGGTGCCGCCGGGATCGTCAACGGGAAGCGGCGGCGGCGAAGGCGGCGATGACCGGGTGCGGACGGGTGCCGTCGCCGGCCAGCTCCGGCTGGAAGAGCGTGGCGAAGTAGAACGGGTGCCCGGGCAGTTCCGCGATGCGCACCTGGCCGTCGCCGTCGTGACCCGTGAACCGCAGGCCGTTCCGGCGCAGGACGTCGAGATACGCCGGGTTCGGGCCGAACGCGCAGTTGAAGCGCTCGACGCTGCGCGGGGTCCCCATGAGCCGCTCGGCGAACGAGCCCGGAGTCACCGCGACCTCCGCCTCGTGCCCGGCGAGCGAGCAGGCCAGCGGCATGATCAGCAGATCATCGGCGGGCTCGTTCCCTCCCGGCCCGTTCCCTCCCGGCCCGTTCCCTCCCGGTTCGTTCTCAGCGTGCTTGGCCTCCTTCAGGCCGCAGACGTTGCGGGCGTATTCGAGCAGCATGTGCTGGAAGCCGCCGCACGTCCCCAGGATGGGAATCCCCTCCTCCCTGGCGGACCGTACGGCCGCCACCGCACCGGACTCGCTCTTGTAGGGGCTGCCCGGCAGCAGCCACACCCCGTCGAAGCCCGTCAGGCCGTCCCCCACCTCATCGGTCGGAATCCAATACGCCTCGACGAGGAGACCGTCCCGTTCGCGGACGGCCTCCAGCAGGCCCGGTATCCGGACGTGGGACTGGACGTTGGGGGATCGCTCCCCCACCAGGGCGATTCGTGCGGTGAAGGTCATGCCGCCGATCCTGGCCCTCGACCGAGCACAAGCGCCAACGATGATTTCCGATGCGTCGATAAGCGATGCTTATCCTCCGTGGATCCTCACCTCTTGCGCACGTTCGTCACCGTCGTCCGGGCAGGCTCGTTCTCGGCGGCCGCCGACGAGCTGGGATACACGCAGGCCGCCGTCTCGCAGCAGATCGCGTCACTGGAGAACGACCTCAAGGCGACGCTCCTGCATCGCCGCCCGGTGCGGACGACGGAGGCCGGGGCGCGGCTGCTGGAGCACGCGGGGCCGATCCTGCTGCGGCTCCGGGCGGCGCGGTCCGAGATCGCCCGGCTGACCGCGGCGCCCCGGCTGCGGCTCAGCGTGGGCGCGTCCCCGCTCGCCGCCGCCCATGTCGCGGGCGCGCTGGCCGCGGCCCGCCGGGCGCATCCCCGCCTGGAGGCCGCCGTCCGCGTCCTGCCCCGCGCGGGAATCGACGCCGCCGTCGCGACCGGGGACCTGGACATCGGGCTCGTGGACGGCATCGCGGCGCCCAGCGACCCGCTGCGGCTGGACGCCGGCGTCCCCGTCGCCGCCGTCGCGGTGGCCGAGCGCCCGCTCGCGGTCGTGCTCCCCGCCGCGCATCCGCTGGCGTCCCGGCCGGGGCTCGACCTGCGCGATCTCGTGGACGCGCTGTGGCTGGACGCCCCGGACGTCGCCGTGCCGCTGGCGGCGCTGCGCCGGGCGACCGGGGCGCGGGACGGCTTCCGCCCGTCCCTCACCTGCGAGGGCGGTGACGTGGAGCTGCTGGTCGCCCTGGTCGCCGCGGGGCACGGGCCGGCGCTCCTCCCGGCCGGTCTCGCCGGGCGTCGGGGGCTGGCGGAGGTGCCCGTGCGCGCGCCCCGGATCGTCCACCGCACCGAGGTGCTGCACCCGCGCACGACCGGCCCGGCGGGTACGGCATTCATCGCGGCCTTGACGGGCGGCACGTCATGAACGTACGTTCATGAACAGACGTTCATAAGGAGGGGGCATGGCGGACATCGTCAACACCCATCAGGCCGAGGCCTGGAACGGATACGAGGGCCGGCACTGGGCCGGCCACCACGACCGCTACGACGCGGTCAACAGCGGCTTCAACGACGTCCTGCTGGACGCGGCGGCCATCGGGGCGCGCGACCGCGTCCTCGACATCGGGTGCGGGAACGGGCAGGTCACCCGGCTCGCGGCGCGGCGCGCCCGGCTCGGCGGCGCGACGGGCGTGGACCTGTCCGGGCCGATGCTCGCCCGCGCCCGCTCGCTCGCCGCCGCGGAGGAGGTCGCGAACGCGGCGTTCGAGCAGGGCGACGCCCAGGTCCACCCGTTCCCGGACGGCGCCTTCGACGTGGCGGTCAGCCGGTTCGGGGTCATGTTCTTCGCCGATCCGGTCGCGGCGTTCGGGAACGTCCGGCGGGCGCTGCGGGACGCCGGACGGGTGGCGTTCGTCGTCATGACGCCGCCCGGCGAGACCGACCTCGGGGAGGTGTTCGCCGCGCTGCCGCCGCGCGCGGAGCCGCCGATCGGGCATCAGGGGCCGCTGTCGCTGGCCGATCCGGACCGCGTCCGCGAGGTCCTTGAGGGCGCCGGGTTCAAGGACGTCCGCACACGCCTGGTGGACGCCGAGCAGATCTGGGGCCGGGACGCGCGCGACGCGGCGGAGTTCTTCGCCGGCTGGGGCCCGATCCGCTACAACTACGGCGAGAGCGGCGAGCTGGTCGACGCGCTCACCGAGGTGATGGCGCGGTTCGAGCGGGACGGCGCCGTCCGGCTGCGCAGCACCGCGCGGCTGGTGGCGGCACGGCGATGAAGCGGGTCGCCGTCCTCGGGGGATACGGGGCCGTGGGACGCGAGGTCGTCGCGGGCCTGCGCGGGCACGTGCCGGAGATCGTCGTCGCGGGCCGGGACCTCGCCAAGGCCCGCACCGTCGAGGGCGCGACGCCGATGCGCCTCGATCTGCGGAGCGACGACATCGAGCGGCTCGACGCCGACGCGGTCGTCATGTGCGCGGAGACCGAGAACGTGCGGGTCGCCGAGACGTGCCTCGCACGCGGCGTCCACTACGTCGATGTGTCCGCGTCGTACGAGGTGCTCGCCGGGATCGAGAGGCTGGACGCGACCGAGGCGACGGCCGTGCTCAGCGTGGGGCTCGCGCCCGGGGTGACCAACCTGCTCGCGCACGGATTCGGCGGCGCGGACGTCGACATCGGCGTCCTGATCGGCACCGGCGAGCAGCACGGGCCGGGCGCCGTGGAGTGGACGCTCGACTCCCTGGGCGAGGTGGGCGAATCCTGGCGGATGCGCTTCCCGCCGCCCTACGGGACCCGCACCGTCCACCGGTTCCCGTTCTCCGACCAGTACACGCTCCCCGGCCGGGTCCGGACGGGCCTCTGCCTGGACTCGCGGGCGCTGACCGCGCTCCTCCCCCGGCTCAGGCGGGTCCGGGACGCGGCTCCGCTGCGGGCCGCGCTCCGGCACGTCCACGTCGGCGGGGACGGGTTCGCCGTGGCGGTCGAGTCCGGGGGGCGGGTGCGGTCGTTCTCCGGGCGGCGGCAGAGCCGGGCGACGGGCCTGGCCGCCGCGCTGGTCGTCCGGCGGCTGGACGGGATGCCGCCCGGCGTCCGGCACATCGAGGACGCCGTCGGCCCCGACTTCCTCCCCGAACTCGCCGCCCACGGGTTCGATCTCGGCGAATACGATCCGGAGTGATGTCACCTCGAAAAGCGGCCGCGCTGCGCACCGGCGACCGGTCCCTGCGCGAGCACCTGATCGCCACGGCCGAGCGGATGATGGCCGAGCGCGGCGCGGCGGGCCTGACCGTCCGGGCGATCGCGCGGGAGGCCGGCGTCGCCGACGGCGTCCTCTACAACCACTTCGCCGACAAGGAGGAGCTGCTCGCGCACGCCCTGCGCGCACGCGCCGAGTCGGTGGAGCGCTCGCTCGACCCGCTGCCCGAGCCCGGCAGCGGGACGATCGAGGAGAACCTGCGCGCTTACGTCCGGCACGGGCTGGTCGCGCACAACGCGCTGCTGCCCGCCGTCGCCGGGCTGGTCGCGCAGCCCGAGGTGCTCGCCCGGTTCTCCGCGCTGAGCGGCGGCGAGCGGGACTGGCGCTCCCGCCTCGCCGCCTACCTGCGGGCCGAGCGCGACCTCGGCCGGCTCGCCCCGGACGCCCCGGTGGACTCGGCCACGTCCATGATCGTCGGCGCGTGCCACGAGCCGGTGCTGTCGGTGCTGTTCCAGGGCGAGGAGCTCGCGCACCGGGTGCCCCTGGACGCCGTGGACGGCCTGGTCGCCGTCGTCCTGCGCGGCATCGCCCCCCGCTAGGGATCCATCGTTCAAGAATCCATGGCCGCCCTGACCTCCTCCAGCGTGCGGTCGGCGATCGCGTTGGCCCGGTCGTTCCCCTCCGCGACCACGCGGCGCAGATACGCGCGGTCGGCGATGAGCTCGGCGCGGCGGGCGCGGATCGGGCGGAGGAACTCGTTGACCGAGTCCGCGACGACCTTCTTGAGCGCCGCCGCCCCGCCGGAGCCGACCTCGGCGGCGACGTCGTGCGGGTCGCGGTCCTGGCACAGCGCGGCGAGCAGCACCAGGTTGGACACCTGGGGGCGGGTGTCCGGCTCGTAGGTGATGTGCCGGTCGCCGTCGGTCACGGCGCGCCTGATCATCCGGGCGGTCTCGTCCGGCCCGGCGGACAGCGCGATCGCGTTGCCCCGGCTCTTGCCCATCTTCCGGCCGTCCGTCCCGAGCAGCAGCGGCGCGGCGGACAGCAGCGCGTCCGGCACCGGGAAGACCGGCGCGTAGCGCTCGTTGAAGCGGCGCGCGATCGTCCGGGTGATCTCCTGGTGCGGAAGCTGGTCCTTGCCGACGGGGACGAGGTTCGCCTTGCAGAACAGGATGTCGGCGGCCTGGTGGACGGGATAGGTGAACATCAGCCCGCTGACCGACGCCTGCCGGGACGCCGCGATCTCGTCCTTCACGGTCGGGTTGCGGTTCAGCTCGGCGACCGTCACCAGCGACAGGAACGGCAGCATGAGCTGGTTCAGGGCCGGGACGGCGCTGTGCCGGAAGACCGTCGCCGCGGCCGGGTCGATCCCGGCGGCCAGGTAGTCGGCGACGAGCCCCTCGACGTGCTCGGACAGCCGGTCGGCGACGTCCCGGTCGGTGAGCACCTGGTAGTCGGGGATGACGAGCAGCAGCTCGACGCCGGCCCGCTGCAGCCTGACCCGGTTCGCCAGGGTGCCGAAGTAGTGGCCGAGATGCAGCGGCCCGGTCGGCCGGTCGCCGGTCAGGATGCGGAACGCGCCCGGGTCGGCGGCGATCCGCGCCTCCAGCTCCCGGGTCCGGGCTTCGGGGGTGGTCTCCATGGTCTCTCCTCCGTCTCGGGTCGGCCGGCCACCGGCGGACCCCGCGGAAGAAGAGAGAAGGGCCGTCCAGTGGACGGCCCGATGGCGTGCGCGAGTGTCGGCCGTCCTAGGACGGCCACCAGCCCAGACACGCGATGCGGTTCACGGCACCCAGCATAGACGACGAGAAACGGCTGCTCACAGATAATCCAGAACGGAACCAATTGGGTAGCCTGGGCGCATGACCTCGATGTCCCCCAGCCGCACGAAACCGGACCTGTCCTACCTGCTCGACCACACCGGCCATGTGCTGCGCACCCGGATGACGGCCGCGCTCGCCGAGATCGGGCTGACCCCGCGCATGCACTGCGTCCTCGTCCACGCCCTGGAGGGGGAGCGCACCCAGATCCAGCTGGCCGAGATCGGCGACATGGACAAGACGACGATGGTCGTCACGGTCGACGCCCTGGAGAAGGCCGGCCTCGCCGAGCGCCGCCCGTCCTCCACGGACCGGCGGGCCAGGATCATCGCGGTCACCGAGGAGGGCGCGCGGGTCGCCGCCCGCAGCCAGGAGATCGTGGACGGCGTGCACGAGGCGGCGCTGGGCTCGCTTCCGGCCGACGAGCGCGAGGTGCTCGTCCGCGCCCTGACCGCCCTGGCCGAGGGCCATCTGAGCACGCCGGTGGAGAGCCCGCTGCCCGCCCGCCGGGTCCGGCAGCGCCAAAAATAAGTCCGTCAAGGATCGTCTCTAACAAAACTATCTGTTACGGTCTCTCCTATGACCAAGGAGACGACCCGTCCTTCCACCTCCCGTTCCGCATCCGCGTCGCGGCTCACCGCCCCGCTCCGCTCCCGCTGGGCGGCGCTCGGGGTGCTGTCCGCGACGATGCTGATGACGATCCTGGACGGCAGCATCGTGACCGTCGCGGCGCCCGCCATCCAGGACGATCTCGGCTTCTCCCCCGCCGGGCTCAGCTGGATCATGAACGCCTACCTGATCCCGCTCGGCGGCCTGCTGCTCCTCGCCGGCCGGCTCGGCGACCTCATCGGCCGCCGCACGCTGTTCCTCCTCGGGAACGCCGTCTTCACCGCGGCGTCCGTGCTGGCGGGCGCCGCCGGCACGTCCGGCCTGCTGATCGCCGCCCGCCTGCTGCAGGGCGTCGGCAGCGCGCTGGCCTCGGCGGTCGTCCTCGGCATCCTCGTGACGCTCTTCCCCGGCCCCCGCGAGCGGGCCAAGGCCCTCGGGGTCTTCAGCTTCACCGGCGCGGCCGGCGCGTCCATCGGGCAGGTGCTCGGCGGCGTGCTCACCGACGCGCTGAGCTGGCACTGGATCTTCCTGATCAACCTGCCGATCGGGCTCGCCACCGTCCTGCTCGCCCTCCCGGCGCTGCCCCGCGACCGCGGCATCGGCCTCGCCGCCGGCGCGGACGTCGCCGGCGCGCTGCTCGCCACGTCCGGGCTGATGCTCGGCATCTACACCGTCGTCAAGGTCGAGAGCCACGGCTGGCTGTCCTCGCACACGCTGGGCCTGGGCGCGGTGTCCCTCGTCCTGCTCGCGGGCTTCGCGGTCCGGCAGGCGCGCGCCGCGACCCCGCTGATGCCGCCGCGGATCCTGCGCTCCCGCAACGTGTCGGGCGCCTACATGGTCCAGCTGCTCACCCTGTCGGCGATGTTCTCGTTCCAGGTGATCGTCGCCCTCTACATGCAGCAGATCCTGGGTTACAGCGCGCTCGGCACCGGCCTGGCGATGCTCCCGGCCGCCGTCGCGATCGGCGCCGTGTCGCTGTTCGCGTCGGCGCGGCTGTCGAACCGCCTCGGCGAACGGTTCGTGCTGACGACCGGGCTGGTGCTGCTCGCCGGCGCGATGGCCTGGCTGACGACCGTCCCGGTGGACGCCCGCTACGCCACCGACCTGCTCCCGGCCTTCGTTCTGATCGCCGGCGCCGGGCTCGTCCTGCCGTCGCTGACCGGGCTCGGCATGTCCAGCGCCCGCCCGGAGGACGCGGGCATCGCGTCGGGCCTGTTCAACACCGTCCAGCAGGTGGGGATGGCGCTCGGCGTCGCGGTCATGACCACGCTCGCCGCGTCCCGCACCGCCGCGCTCCGCGCGGACGGGCGCGGCACCGCCGCCGCGCTCGCCGGCGGCTACCACCTGGCGTTCGGCATCTCCGCCGCCCTCCTGACGGCCGCGCTCGCCGTGTCCCTGCTCGTCCTGCGCCGCCCGAAGCCTCCGGCGTCCACCGCGTCCCCCGCCGAGAACGTCCCCGCCAACGCCTGAAGGAGACCGAGATGACCGAGTACGGCCCCGGCCGGGGACCCGGCCCCAAGCCGATCACCGAGGACGACCTGGTGCGCATCCTCGGCGAGCACCGGTTCGCCGTCCTCGCGACGAACAGGCCGAACGGCCACCCGCACCTCACGACCGTCGCCTACACGTGGGACCCGGACGAGCGGGTCGCGCGGATCTCCACGACCGCCGACCGGGCGAAGGTGAAGCAGCTCCGCCGCGACCCGCGCGCCGCGCTGCACGCGGCAAGCCCGGACCACATGTCGTTCGCGGTCGCGGAAGGCACCGCCGAACTGTCCGGCATATCCGAAGAGCCCGGCGACGCGGTGGGGCGCGAGCTGCTCGCCATGACACCGGGGTTCGCCGACCCGGCGGACGAGCGGGCGTTCCTGGAGCACATGGCCGAGGACAGGAGGCTGGTGATACGCCTGCGCGCCACCCGCCTCTACGGCACCGTCATCGCGAACTAGCACGGTCGCGGACCAGCACGGCCACGGGCTAGCGCGGTCGCGGGCTAATGCGGTCGCGGGCTAATGCGGTCGCGGGCTAGTGCGGCAGGACGAGGAGGAGCAGCGGCAGCCCCGCGATGACCGGGACGGCGGCGGCCGCGGCGAGGCGCACCTTCCGCGACACCGGCTGCGGCTCCAGCAGCCGGTTCACCCGCGCCATCACCGGGAGGTCGCCGTGCGCGACGCCGAGGGTGCCGGACGGGGCGGCGGCCGGGCGGGCGGCCGCGAACCGCAGCAGCGCCGTCGCCAGCTCGCGGGCCGGGCGGCCGTGCCGGGCCCGGTCGTCGGCGGCCATCTCGATCAGCAGCTCCACCGCGTCCAGGCACCGTCCGACCAGCCGGAACTGCGGGAACACCTGGCGCAGCGACGCGAACGGCAGCAGCACCAGGTCGTGCCGCTCGCGCGCGTGCGCGCGCTCGTGCGCGAGGACCGCGGCCAGCTCGCCGCGGTCGAGCAGCTGCAGCGTCCCGGCGCTGACGACGACCTTGTGCGAGCGGACGCCCGGCACGCAGTACGCGGCGGCGCCGGGGTGGTCGACGACGAGGGTGCCGGGCACGGATGAGTCGCGGCGCGACACCAGCGCGAGCAGCGCCCGGTGCCGGCGCCGGGCCCGCACCACGCGGACCACCGCGAACATCAGCATGACCAGCAGCACCGCCGTGAGGCTGATCGCGCCGAGCAGCGAGGCGACCTGGACGGCGTTGAGGCTGGCGGCCTGGTCGTCGTACAGGCCGGGCAGCCCGCCGAGGACGCCCTTGCCGTACGGGAGGAGGGCGAGACCGAGGAGGGCGCCGATCGTGGCGACGCCCCAGCACAGCCCGAGGGCCTGCCAGAGCGCGATCCCGATGCGCGGCGCCCGCCACGTCCACCGGGCGCGGGCCAGGAAGTGCGCCCCGCCGATGGTCCCGAGGGAGATCAGAGCGAGCAGGGCGGCGCCGGTCATGCCGGTGGTTCCTTGCTCGTGAGACCCGCGAGGGTCTGCCGGATCACATCGATCTCGTCCCGCGACACCGACCGGACGAAGTGCGCGAGGGCGGCGTCCCGGTCACCGGTCTCGTTCAGGGCGCCCAGCATCAGCTCGGTCACGTACATCTCGCGGCTCGCGACCGGGTGGTAGCGCCAGGCGCGGCCGTCGCGCTCGCGCTCGAGGAAGCCCTTCTTGGCGAGCCTGTCCAGCACGGTCATCACCGTAGTGTGCGCGAGATCCCGGTCGCTCGCGAGCGCGCGGCTGACATCGCGGGCGGTGGCGGCCTCCAGGCCGGCGTCCTCCCGCTCCCAGAGGACCTCCATGACCGTGCGTTCAAGCTCTCCCAGACCCTTCACGCCTTCAAGGTTATCCGACGGGTCCGCGGGTCACCACGTCAGGTAGTACTACCGCCCGTAGGCGGCGCGACGAGGCCCAGCTCGTAGGCGGCGATGACGAGCTGGACGCGGTCGCGGGCACCGAGTTTGGCGAGCAGCCGGGCGACGTGCGCCTTGGCCGTCGCCACGCTGATGAAGAGCTCCCCGGCGATCTCCTGGTTGGACATGCCGCGCCCGACCAGCGTGAGGACCTCGCGCTCACGGTCGGTGATCCCGTCCACCCGCCCGGCCCCCTCCACCTGCCTGGGCCCGTCCCCCCGCCCCGGCCCCGGCCCGGGTTCCGGGCGGGCCGCGAACTCCGCGATCAGCCTCTTGGTGACGCTCGGCGCGATCAGCGCCTCCCCGGCGGCGACGACGCGGATGGCCGCGAGGATCTCCTCCAGCGCCATGTCCTTGACGAGGAAGCCGCTCGCGCCGGCCTTCAGCGACCCGTAGACGTACTCGTCGTCGTCGAACGTGGTCAGCATGATGACGTGGGCCGTGGTAATGCGCCGGGTCGCCTCGATGCCGTCCATGTCGGGCATGCGGATGTCCATGACGACCACGTCGGGGCGGACCGCCTCCACCAGCTCCACCACCTCGGCGCCCGTCCCGGCCTCGCCGACGATCTCCAGGTCGGGGTGGTCGGCGATCAGGACGCGCAACCCGGCGCGGATCAGCGGCTGATCGTCGGCCAGGACGATGCGGACCGTCATCGTCCCGCCAGCGGGATGCGCGCCGCCACCCGGAACCCGCCCTCGGGCCGCGGCCCGGCGGCGAACTCGCCGCGCAGCAGAGCCACCCGCTCGCGCATCCCGACGAGGCCGTAGCCGGTGCCGACCACGCCGCCGCGCCCGTCGTCCGCTACCTCGACGTCCAGCTCGCCGTCGCGGTAGCCGATCGTGACCCGGCACTCGTCCGCACCCGCATGGCGGACGACGTTGGTGACCGCCTCCTGCACGATCCGGTAGGCGGAGAGATCGACATCCGGCGGGAGGGGCCGGCGCTCCCCTTCGGTGCGGATCACGACGGTGACGCCCGCGTCCCGCGTCGCCTCGGCCAGCCGGTCGAGACCGTCCAGGCCGGGCGTCGAGCCGAGCGGGGCGGGGTCGTCCTTGCGCAGCGCCGTGAGCATGCGCCGCAGCCCCGTCAGCGTCTCGCGGCTGGTGGCCTCGATGGCGTCCAGCGCGTTGCGCGCCTCCGCAGGCTGCGTGTCGATCACCCGCCCGCCGACGCCCGCCTGGATCGCGATGATCCCGATGCTGTGCGCGACCATGTCGTGCAGCTCGCGGGCGATGCGGAGCCGCTCGTCCGCGACGGCCCGCGCCGTGGCCTGCGCCCGCATCGCCTCGGCGTGCGCCCACCGCACCCGCAGCGCGTCACCCGCCATCCACGTGACGAGCATCGCCAGCACGACCGTCAGGAAGAAGACGCCGCTGGGGAACATGAAGGAGGCGACGGCCGCGACCTGCAGGAAGCCGGTCAAGACGGCGACGGGGACAGAGACCCGCCGCCTGCGAGTGGCCGCGATGTACCCGGCGCCGAGGTCGGTGAGCAGCAGGTACAGCCCGGCGACCGCCCCGTTCGGCATCTCCATCAGCGCCGCCGTCCAGGCGAGCGCAAGGATCGCGTGCGCCGCCACCGGCCGGCGCAGCAGCAGACCCGCCACCAGGACCGTGAGCGCGGCCGAGATCAGGACTTCCAGCCCTTCGAAGCCACCGTGCCCATTACTGACCGTGACAAAGAGGAAGCCGGGATACAGGACGGCGCCCGACCACGCGAGGACCGTCCACGTGATGCTGCGCATTCGGCTCAGCGGCAGGGCGGACATGCCGCGATCGTAACCGGCGCATCTTGCCCCGCACATTAGCCCGCAGGCTTAGTCCCCGGGGCTACAGCACTTCCGGCGAATATGGCCGACGGCCGGATGCCGTTATGCCCCGCCCTCGACACCGTTGGCACCATGAAGCGTCGAGTGTCATTGATACTGGCCGCCGAAGTCCTGGCGATCGCGGCCTTCTCCGTCCTGTACGACTCGCTCGATTTCCGCATCTACCGGCTAGGCGGAGACGCAATAACAAACGGCTCCCGCCTCTACGAGGAACAGCTGGCCGACCACTGGTTCACGAACACACCATTCATGGCCGCCCTGTTCACGCCGCTTTCCGCACTCCCCCTGACCGTCACCCGCGTGATGTGGCAACTGGCCTCCCTAGCGGCCTTCGTATGGGCCTGCCGCACAACGCTGGAACTAGCCGGCCGCCGCGCCCCTCTCATAGCCGTAGCAGCGGCCGGCCTGCTGCTCGAACCGGTCTGGCACACGTTCTTCCTGGGCCAGGTGAACTTGTTCCTCCTAGCCCTGGTCCTGGCGGACATGCACCGCATAGCCCAAGGCCGTCCAGCAGGAGTAGGCATCGGCATCGCAGCCGCGATAAAGCTGACCCCCGCAATCTTCATCGCGCTACTCCTGATCAGCCGACGCACAAGGGCCGCCGCAACAGCCACCGCAACCTTCGCCACCTGCACTCTGCTCGCCTACGCCATCGCACCAGAAGCGTCCCGCCTCTACTGGCTGCACACCTTCTACGACACGTCCCGCGTAGGCGTCCCTTACATCAGCAACCAGTCACCGTACGGCGCACTGACCCGCATCCTGTGGAACACGACCGCAGTAGGCGACTGGTACACGGCCATTCCCCCAGCAATCGCCGCCGCCGGCCTCACAGTCGCCGCCCTATGGGCGAAACGGGGCGACTGGCTGGGCGCCACAGCGGTAACGGGCACGACCGGCCTTCTGGTCTCACCCGTCTCGTGGACGCACCACTGGGTGTGGATAGTCCCCGCCTTGGCAGTGCTCCTCCGCAACAAGAACCACAAGACCGCACTGGCCGCCTACGCCCTCTTCGTCCTCTCACCCCTCTGGTGGACGCCCCACAACGGCCACCCGCTCGAATACGGCTTCAACCCGCTCCTGACCCCCGTGGCGAACTGCTACCTACTGGCAGGCGTGCTGTTCCTCGTCCACATGGCCGTCCGCCTCACCACCGGTCATGGTGCAGAGCGGCCTCCAGCGGCCGACGACGCCACCACCCGTGCCGTTCGAGATCCGGAGCAGATTGCAGACGGGTGACGGGCCCAAGACACAACCACGCGACCGGACGAATGGCCGCGGGAATGCCGAGCAGCTCCCGCAGGTACGGCTCCCGATAGAACGAGACCCATCCCACCCCAAGACCCTCAGCGGTAGCCGCGAGCCACAAGTTCTGGATCGCCAGGCACACCGAATACAACCCCGCGTCCGCGATGGCATGCCGCCCGAGAACCGCCGGCCCACCGCGCGCCGCGTCGTAGGTGACCACGACCGCCAGACTGGACTCCAACACCCCATCGATCTTGATCCGACCAAAACGCTCCTTGTCGCCACCCGTCAGCCCCGCCGCGAACACCGCGCGCTCCGCCTGCACATGCTCGTAAAAGGCACGCCGCACCCCCAGATCTCTCACCAGGACGAAATCCCAGGGCTGCGAGAGCCCCACACTGGGCGCGGCATGAGCCGCCGCGAGCACCCGCTCAAGGACGTCCTGCGGAATCGGCGCACCGGTGAACTCGGCGCGCACATCACGGCGGCGGTGGATGGCGTCATAGAGGTTCATGGGCAGGCTCCCGCTGCGTCGTCGTAGCGAGGCCGGTCTTCGGACTCCCGGATCGACACTCGACCGCCCGCCTTCCCGGCCGTAAGGCCAGTGGCTGCGCAAACGCGCATGGACGGCAGCTCCCCGGTCACCGCGGCGGGCCCGTGCCGGATTCACACCGGCTTCCCGATTCTCCCCACAAGGGGGCACCCCGCGTCAGTTCATGCCACCCCCGACCCTACCGACCCCGCACCGGACGCCCTCGGCCAGCACCACACCCTGCCACCACCGCGCCCACGCCCGCCGCGCGGACAACACCAACGCAGAGACCGAACTGCGCGGTTGGCCGAGGGCCTGTCGAGTTAAGGCATCTCTCTGTGCCAAGCGGCGACAAGCAGAGAGGCATCCGTATCTCTGATCATGTTCCGTCAACGCACAGCCGTCGCTTCAGCCTGCTGAGCGGTCTGACGGCGGATTTTGCCGGTTGTCGATCAACGGCCCGCGGCCGGTGCCGTTTGAGGTCTCCGGAGGAAGCGTCCAGCGGCGCGACGCCGCAGTAGGAGGCGAACCCGGCCGTCCGGGCCGGGATTTTCGCGGCCGGAAGGTCAGCGATGCCGTTGTGGTTCGGTCAGGGCGGTGCCCGGTTCGGCGACAGGTCCACCGCCAGGGCCGGCAGCATGCGATCAAGCTCGAGCCCCGGGACGCACCCCGCGCAGGGTCCCGGCGGCGATATCGGCAGTCAGCTTGTGGGGCAGGCCGACCGGCCGGTTGATGGTCTGCGGTACCAGGATCAGGGCGCGCACAGTTGCCGGGGAAATGCGCACCCACGATTGGGCGGACTTGGGCACCCAAGTGAGCAGGGTTGGGGTGTCTTGCCGGGCAATGAGCATCGCGGATGCCGG
>NZ_JBIQHY010000079.1:0-2969 GCF_044508335.1 Actinomadura sp. | reverse complement strand
CGACGACCAGGCAACCGCCAGGCGAGACGGGCCGCGCTGCCGCCACGGCGAGCAGTCGGCAATGCAGGCCAGCCGGGGGTTGCGCCGCTCCCGGGAACCGCGAGCCGGCGGCGGGGAACAGGGCATGGCCTTTGCTGGCGGCTGGAGCGGGAGCGGCGTTGTGATCAGGCGGCTTGTTGCCAGGGTGGCGGGCGGCCAGGGGCGGAAACGGTTCTGGGCCCGGGTGGGTGGAGACGGTAGGTGTAGCGGCCGTCCGGTCCCCGGGAGATATCGATGCGGTCCGGGTTGGAGGCTTTGTACCTGTTGTGCCATCCGCAGGTGAGTGTGAGTTGGTCGATGTCGGTCGGCGAGCCGAGAGCCCAGCCGTTGACGTGGTCGACCTCGCACAACGTTCCGGGGACTTCGCATCCTTGGACGGCGCAGGTTGGGTTGAGGGCCTCTAGGACGCGACGCTGTGCGGGGCTGGCGAAGCGTTCGGTGCGTCCGAGGTAGAGGGGAAGGCCGCCCTGGCCAAGCAAAAGGGGCGCGACTCCGGCGGCCAAGGCGATGCGGCGGGCCTGGGCGGCGGGGATCGCGGTTCCGTCGGCGAGCCGGGCGGGTGCCGCACCGCCGGTGAGAGTGTCCAAGTCACAGATGACGGTGACCTTGGTGGCCTTGTGTCCGCCCGACATTACCGAGCTGAGTGCGGCGGCGGTGCGTTGGGACAGGTCACGTGTGTCGTCGGTCCCGGCCGGTTTGGCGAGCGGGCCGAGGGTGCCGTCCCAGACGGCGGCGTCTTCGGCGTTGAGCCAGCCCTTGATATAGCGACCGCCGTCCAGGGAGCGCGTCGAATCGATCCAGGACTGCTCATGGCCCCGTCGGATATCGGCGTCCGGAGCAGGCTCGGTGCCATCGCGTTCAGCGATCACGTCCCCGATTCGGCGGCCGAACGAAGCGATCTTCCCCGCTGAGAACCCCTGGGCGACCATGCCCAGCAGGATCTTTTCAGCGGCCCGGCAGTCGTCATCGTCCAGCCGGGCGACCGCACCGGCGATGGTCGCGGCGTGGCCAGCCGAAATTTCACCTGCTGCCCAGCGCCTGGACACGTCCTCTAGGCGGTGCTGCTGGCGGGCCAGGGTCAGCCGTTCTTTGGCGCGGGCGTCACGCATTCCGAGCCGGGAGCGAAGCCATGCGCGGGTGGAGGGAAACCCCCAACGCTGCACTTCGCGTCCCCGGTCGACGACGCCGACGAATCCCGCCAGTGCGGCCTCGTGCATATCGCCGGTCGCGGCGAGGGCCTCGGCGAGTTCCATGCAGGCCGCCGGGGATTCCGGCGGAGTCCGGCGGGCAAGCTCAGCCGCGATCGCCGAAGCGGCGTTCACCAATTCAATAGTGGACGCTCCAGCAACATCGACCCCGACCACTTCCACAACCCCGATTTTACCTGCCCCACCTCAATATCCCACCGAATAGAAGCCTGAATATTGTCACCCTAACGCCACCCCCGAAACCTAGCCCACCCCAAACAGAAGGCATGCCAGACAATTCGGGCATACCTGCCCTCCAATGACCCCCACCCATTCAGACCCAAGATCGACCTCTAGCAGGCCCCACCCATTGTTCGCAAGATCGCACATCGAACGGATGGGTGAGTGACCCATTTTCATCCTCGGGTGGCTTCGTAGTTCTGCAGGACGGCGATGGCCTTGACGAGGTGGCCGGCCTTGCTGGGGCTGCAGCAGAGCTTGCGGCGGATTCGCCAGCTCTTGAGCTGGGCGTTTGCGCGTTCACCGGGTCCACGGAGCCTGGCGTGCGCGCGGTTGGCCTGCTTCTGGGACTCGGGCTTGTCGCGCCCCTTGTACGGGGTGACGACGACGCAGGCCTCGGCTTCTTGATAGCCCTTGTCGGCCCGCGTGATGATCCCGGCGGTGTCCAGCTTGCGCAGGATTCCCCACAGGCGCGCGGCGGTCAGATCGTGCGTGCGGCCGGGCATCGCCCCCCATGTCCACCAGATCGTCCCCGTCCGGACCGGCGATGACCTGCACGTTCATCCCGTTGCAGCGGTGTTTGACCGAGTAGTGGGGCCGGGCGGCGCGCACGCGGTCGGTGGCGATGAGCGTGCCGTCCAGCACCAGTAGGTGCAGCCCGTCTTGTTCGACCTGGCGCAGGACCGCTCCCAGCTTGGTGACCGCGACGACAGCAGCGCCTCCCGCCTCCTGGACGTACCGCCAGGCCGTGTTTGTTGACACCCCGGACCCAGCCCCCGATTCGGCGAAGGTCTCGCCCTTGCGCAGATGGACCAGTACCAGCAGGGCCTGCTGCCCGGGGGTTGAGCAGCCGCCAGGCCGACCCGACCGCCTTGCGGTGCCGCCGGATCGCTCCGGCCAGGTAGTTCAGCGTTCCACGCGACAAATCGGCGGCAGCGCGATAGAACAGCACGCAGGATCCTCTGGTTCGGACGTCGAGATTGTGGTGATCAAGTCGTCTACCAGGGGATTCTTCGTTTTCGCTGGCCGGACGCCGGTACCGCGATCATGTTGTGATCGGGTTACGCCCAGCCGGACGAAAAAGAGCAGTGGGCATTTTCGGCTCTTGGACGGGTGGGGGCGGCGCGTCGGGCAGAGGGCAGGCGGAGCCTGCCCGACGAAAGCTGCACTCAGGGGCCGCAGAGGCTCCGAAGTCAAGGGTGGCCGGAGGCCATCGCGAAGCGACGCGAAGCGCCCTTGACTTTGGAGGAGCGGCCCCGTACGCAGCGCCGCCCCCACCACAATTACCCGACTCTTCTCAGCGCTTGTCGGAGTGAACTCACGCGGCCGGCGCATCACCTTCTCGACCGACCGCCGGTGCTTGCCCCCGTTGAGCTGAGGGGCGAGAGGACGAAGAGGGCGTAGGCGGCCAGTGCGGTCTTGTCGTTCCTGTTGCGGAGGAGCACTGCCAGGGCGGGGACTATCCACACCCAGTGGTGCGCCCACGAGACGGGTGGCACTAGG
>NZ_JBIQHY010000014.1:89878-97460 GCF_044508335.1 Actinomadura sp. | reverse complement strand
AAGAAGGGCGCCCGAAAGAAGTCCGAATTCCGCTCCGCCAATCTCGCGAACCAGCGCCGCAACGCCCGGCGGATGCCGGCCCGGCAGCTCCAGCGCGGCCGGTGAGCGGCCGTTCCCGGCCCCGGCCCGCTACTCGGCGGCCGGGGCCGGGAACTCCGCCCACACCACCGTGCGCTCCCCTTCCGCCCGGAACCCCCACCGCGCCGAGAGCGCTTCCACGATCCGCATCCCGCGGCCGGTCTCCGCCTCGGCCTCGGCCTTCACGTGCGGCCGCCCGCCCGCCGCCCCGTCGTCGGAGACCTCCAGCCGGTACACCCCGTCCCCCGCCGTGAGGACGACCGTCACCCGCCCGCCCGCCAGCCCCGACGCCGTGTGCGTGACCGCGTTCGAGACCGTCTCGCTCACCACCACGACCAAGTCGTCCACCGCGGGCACTCCGGCCGCCAGTTCCCGAACGAAGCCCCGGGCGACCCCGACGGACCGCCGCACCCCCGGCAGCGTGATCTCGCCGAGCACCACGCGGCCCCGCGCTTCGCCCACAGCACCGCCTCCCCCGAGCCGGGCGGACCCGGCCACGGCAGTTCGCACCGCGTCCTCGACACCCACGCGACGGCTCCCTTCACGTCCGGAAAGTCGCCCGTCACCCCCGCTGTACGGTTCGGCCCCCGCCACCCGTTCACGCCCGCGGCCGCCCGTGACCCGTTGACTACTCTGAGCAGTGGGAAGTGACCGGGAGTGGCACGGGGGGTGAGCTGTGACGACGGAGCGACGGGACCGCGCCCGCCGGTGGCGGGAACGGATGCTGTTCTCCGTCCGCGGCCGCGCCACGGTCCTCAGCGCCGGGGTGTCCGCGCTGATCTTGACCCTGGTGTTCGTCCTGATGCTGCTCCTCGCGCGGGACTGGGCGGCGAACAGGGTCGCCCGGGAGGCCCAGCTGACGGTCGAGCGCATCGCGTTCAGCCTCGCCACCGGCGAGAACCGGGGCGAGCTCGCCCCGAGATCGCGCGAGGCGCCCCTGGTACAGGTCGTGAACCAAGATGGGCAGGTCCTGGCGGCCAGCAAGGACGCCGTGGGGCTCCCGCCTCTCGTGCAGGAGGAACTCCAGCAGCGCCTGGTGCTCATCGACGAGCAGGAATGCCCGGACTTCCTGGACGAGTGCGTGTGGGTGTTCGGCCTGCGCGTGCGGGAGTCGCCGTGGGGGGCGGGCGTGGTGATCGTCGCGGCCGCCCCGCTGCCGACCCTGCTGAGCGCGTGGCTGCTGCCGCTGACCATCGCCGCCGTCCTGAGCGCGCTCCTCGCCCTGATCACCTGGTGGACGTGGCGCACGGTCGGGCGGACGCTCGACCCGGTCGTCCGCCTCCGCAGAGAGCTCGCGGAGGTCGGCGCCCAGGGCCTGGACCGGCGCGTCTCCGTCCCGCCGACCGCCGACGAGATCCAGGGGCTCGCCGAGACGGTGAACGCCACGCTCGAGCGCCTGGAGGAGGCGTCCAACCGGGAGCACCGGTTCGTCTCGGACGCCTCGCACGACCTGCGGAACCCGATCACCGCCCTGCGGACGCGGCTGGAGGTCGCGCTGGACGAACCGGACGGCTACCCGTGGAAGACGATGGTCCGGTCCGCGCTGGCGGACGTGCAGCGGCTGAACGACATCGTCGCCGACCTGCTGGAGCTGTCCCGCCTCGACGCCCGCACCCCGCAGCCGGTCGAGCGGCTCGACCTCGCCGAGCTGGCGCGCCGCGAGCTGCCGCTGCACGGCGGCCGCGTCCCCATCGACGCCCGGCTGGAGCCGGGCGTCACCGTCACCGGGAACGGGGTGCGGCTGCACCGGGTGCTCGGCAACCTGCTGAACAACGCCGAACGGCACGCCCGGTCGCAGGTCGCGGTGACCGTGCGGCGGGACGCCGGCGACGCGGTCCTGGAGGTCGAGGACGACGGCCCGGGCGTCCCCGCGGAGGCCCGCGAGCGGGTCTTCGAACGCTTCGCGCGGCTCCCGGAGTCGCGCGCCCTCGACCCGCACGGCACCGGGCTCGGCCTGCCCATCGCCCGCGAGATCGCCGAGATCCACGGCGGGTCGCTGCGCATCGCCGACAGCCCGCGCGGCAGCCGGTTCGTCCTCCGCCTTCCGCTCAGCTGAAACCCGCCGGGAGGATCTCGGCCGCGTCGGTTGTTATCTCGTTTCATAAGTGAGAGGGAGTCATGAGCGAGGATCTGGGCTACGGGTGGGAGAGCGAACTGCTGGATCTGCCCGCGTACCTGAAGCGGACCGGATATGACGGCACTCTGGAGCCGACCGCGGCGACGCTGCGGGCGCTGCATCGTGCGCACGTCACGTCCATCCCGTTCGAGAACCTGGAGATCATGCTCGGCCGGCCGGTCGAGCTGTCGCTGGACGCCGTCCAGGCGAAGCTGGTCCAGCGGCCGCGCGGCGGCTACTGCTTCGAGCACAACCGGCTGTTCGCGGCGGTGCTGGAGAAGCTCGGGTTCGAGGTGACGGCGCTGCTCGGGCGGGTCATGCTGGGCGCGGCGAGCCTCCGGCCGACGACGCACTCGCTGCTGCACGTCCGCGCGCCCGGCGAGCCGCGCGACGAGCCCGGCTGGATGTGCGACGTGGGGTTCGGCGCCGGGCCGTTGGAGCCGCTCCGGTTCGTCGACGGCGCGGAGGCCGTCCAGGACGGCTGGGGCTTCCGGCTCCGGCGCGGCCGCACCATCCGGACGTGGAGCCCCCACACCGCCGGCTGGGAACTGCACCAGACCTCGGAGAACGGCTGGGTCCGGCGGCACATGTTCGCGATGAACGAGGCGCTCCGCATCGACTTCGACGCGCTCAACCACTTCGTCTCCACCAGCCCCCGGTCGCCGTTCACGGCCCGCCCGCTCACGCAGAAGTTCTCGTCCGACGCCCTCCGCGTGCTGGACGGGACGACGCTGACCGTCACCCGCCCCGGCGGCTCCCGCCACACGCGCGCGCTCAAGCCCGAAGAGCTGCCGGAAGTGCTGGCGAGGGACTTCGAGATCGTCCTGGACGGCGAGGACTCCGCCCGCCTCGTCGCGTTCGTCCGCGCCCGAACGGAGGGTTGAACCCCGCCGGCCGGGTATCGCCCCAGTTCGAGCCGTGACGGGTTCGAGCCGTGAGGGGTTCGAGCCGTGACGGGTTCGAGCCGTGATGAGGAGGATGCCGATGACCGAGCCGGACGCCGGCCGGAACGAGGCCGACAAGCCGCTCGCCGACCGGCGGGCCGAGGCGGGCGCGCCGCAGGACGCGGACGCCGACTTCGCCGACGAGCACACCCCGAGCCCGACCGACCCGGCGATCGCCGAGGCCGAGACCCCGGGCGGCGAGGACGAGGGCTACAGCCCGCAGACCGAGGTCCCCTGACGGCTCACTCCTCGTCGTCCTTCTCGGAGCCGACCGTGACGCCGATGACGTCGTCCAGCTCGCTCAGGTGCGCGGTGAGGTCCGGGATGGAGCCCGTGCCCTCCAGCACCACCGACACCACCGCGTTGCCGGGACGGCGCCGCTCGGGCGGTTCGCGCCGGTCGCGGCGCTCGTCCCGGCCGCGGTCGGAGTCGTCCGGCAGGTAGTCGCGGTCGACGTTGACCTCCAGGATCACGAACCCGCGCTGCGTGCACTCCATCAGGACCCGCCGCAGCGCACCCCGCCCGTCCCGGTAGACGAGCCGCATCCGGGCGATGCCCGCCGGGCGGAACCGGTGCAGCGGCAGCCGCCGCGTCACGGCGCTCAGCCCGTAGACGACGAGGAAGTGCATCGCCGTCACCGCGACCGCCAGCACCCACAGCCCGCCGCCCGCCGCCATGCCGACCGCCGCCGTCACCCACACGACCGCCGCGGTCGTCAGCCCGCGCACCGCGTCCCGCCGGACGAAGATCAGCCCGCCGCCGATGAACCCGATGCCGGACACGATCTGCGCCGCCACCCGCGACGGGTCGAGCGACACGTTCCCCGGGACGTTCTCGAACCCGTACTTGCTGACCAGCATGAACAGTGCCGCGCCGACGCCGACGAGGGTGTGCGTGCGCAGCCCCGCGCTCTTGTTCCGCAGCCCCCGCTCCAGGCCGATGGCGGCGGACAGCACCATCGCCAGCAGCAGTTCGCCTATCTCGACGAGTCCCTGGCCCGGCGACAGCTCGATCACTACTTGTCCCTACCCTCCCGCCGCGTCCCACAAGCCACGCATGTGCGGGCCGCCCCGGTCTGCCCCGGAGCGGCCCGCGAGCCTTCCGCCTAGTCGGGGTTCGGCGTGCGGTCGCCTCCTAGGCGCTGGACGGCTGGGGACGCAGCGGGTCGTGCCCCACGCTCATCAGCGCGTGCCGCCACTGCTCGTCCCGCTCCGCGTTCGGCGGGCGGTTCTCCAGGCGGTCCTCCACGAAGTCGACGACCTCCGCCATGAGCTCGGTGTCGCTCTCGGTCAGGTCGACCTTGCGCTTGCGCAGGATGTCGACCACGCGGGCGCCGAGCTCGTTGACCCCCGGGCCGGGACCGTCCGCGGGGAACGCCTCCTCGCCGGAGGCGTCCGTGAGCAGCCACGTCCGCAGCTCGTCGGAGGTCATGTTGACGAGCCGGTGGAAGTCCTCCCAGGCCAGCTCCGCCTCGGCCGGTATGCGATCGTTCATGGTAGCTCCCTGTCGGCTGTACACGCCCGCCCTACCCGGTCACCGGCGCCGCATTCGTACCCGCCCGGCATCCCGGCCGTGCTGCCCGGCGAGCGGATCACCGCGCCCGTCATGGACTACCTGCGCACCGGCGTCGACGGCGGCACGGTCATCCCGGACGGAGCGGACCCGGCGGTGAAGACGATGCGGGTGCTGATCGAGGACTGATGTAGTCCTCCAGACGCGCGACGGCGAAGCCCTGCTTCCCGATGCGCTTGAGCATGTGGGCGAACATCTCGGTCATCGTCTCGCCCTTGAGCTGCTCCGGCCCCCTGAAGTGGGCCAGCAGGATGTCACCGGGGTGCAGTTTCTTGTTGGCGTCGTCGTACTGCATGTCGTGGATCTGCATGGACGCGCGCCACATGACGATCCCGTCGATGCCGCACTCGCGGGCCGCCTGCTGCATGGCCCAGTTCCACCGGCCGTAGGGCGGCCTCAACAGGGTGGGTTCCGTCCCGTACTGCTTGGTCAGCGCCTCCTGCGCCCCGCAGATTTCGTGCTTCTGACCGTCCAACCCGAGCAGCGGCAGGACGGGATGGGCCAGCGTGTGGTTCTGGACGTGATTCCCAAGCGCCTGCAAGGGCTTGAAGTACGCGTAGTCGTCCCGGACGACGTCATCGGTGAGGAACATGGTGACCGGCACTTTGAGGTCGGTCAGCATCTGCACGAACCTGGGGTCCTTCTCCTGCCCGTCGTCGATCGTGATGAAGACGACCCGCTCCTCCGTCGGAACCCGGTCGAAGACCTTCACCGGCCCCTTCCCGCCGAGCTTGAGGGGCTTGTCCTCCGGCGGGGCGGGCGCCGGCGGCAGCGGCTTGAGCCCCCACCCGCGCCACACTGCGGCCTCGTCCCGCACGACGGGAGTCACGCTGGGCGCGGGCCGCGCGGGCGGCGCGGGCCGGGCCGCCCTGCCCTCGACGGCCGGCCGGCAACCCCCGAACGCCGCCACCAAGACGGCGACCGCCGCCACACGAACCGCCCGCACCCCGAAACCCTCCCCCGCCCGGCTGATCAAAACCTATCGGCCCTCGTGAGGCGGCCGGACACCGCTGTGCCAGACTCCTATCCGGCAGCCGAGACGAGGAGCGACATGGAGCTGATCCACTCCGGGAAGGTGCGGGACGTCTACGCGGACGGCGACGAGCTGATCCTGGTGGCGTCCGACCGGGTGAGCGTCTACGACGTCGTGCTCCCCACGGAGATCCCCGACAAAGGCAAGATCCTGACGCAGCTCTCCCTCTGGTGGTTCGAGCAGTTCGCCGACATCATCCCGAACCATGTCATCTCCGAGGACGTCCCCGCCGAATGGGCCGGCCGCGCCATCCGCTGCCGCCGGCTCTCCATGATCCCCGTCGAGTGGATCGCCCGCGGCTACCTGACCGGCCTCGGCCTCAAGGAGTACCAGAAGGACGGCACCGTCTCCGGCATCTCCCTGCCCCCCGGCCTGGTCGACGCCTCCCGCCTCCCGGAGCCGATCTTCACCCCGACCACCAAGGCCGCCGAGGGCCACGACGAGTTCATCACCTACGCCGACGTCGTGGCCGAGATCGGCGCCGACACCGCCGCCCGCCTCAAGGACGTCACGCTGGAGATCTACAAGCGCGGCGCCGCCCTCGCCGCCGAGCGCGGCATCATCATCGCCGACACCAAGCTGGAGTTCGGCCGCGCCGCCGACGGCACCCTCGTCCTGGGCGACGAGGTCCTCACCCCCGACTCGTCCCGCTTCTGGCCCGCCGACGAGTGGGAGCCCGGCCGCCCCCAGCACTCCCTCGACAAGCAGTTCGTCCGCGACTGGAGCAGCACCCTCGACTGGGACCGCACCCCGCCCGGCCCCGCCATCCCCCAGGACGTCGTGGACGCCACCCGGGCCCGCTACATCGAGGTCTACGAACGCCTGACCGGCACCCCCTGGCCCTCCTGACGGCGGACGGTTCCGGCGCCGCCGGCGGTCAGAAGCGGGCGGGGTCGCTGGAGGAGACGATGTCGTGGCCGAGCGGGGTCAGCGAGATCGGGATCAGCTTGAAGTTCGCGACGCCGAACGGGATGCCGATGATCGTGAGGCAGAGCAGGACCCCGGTGACGAGGTGGCCGAGGGCCAGCCACCAGCCCGCGACGATGATCCAGATGACGTTGCCGATGAGGGAGCCGACGCCCGCGCCGCGCTTGGGGACGGTCGTGCGGCCGAACGGCCAGAGCGCGAAGGCCGCGATGCGGAACGACGCGATGCCGAACGGGATCGTGATGATGAGGACGCAGCAGATGATCCCGGCGAACACGTAGCTCAGCGCCAGCCAGAACCCCGCCAGAACCAGCCAGATGACGTTCAGCAACGTCCGCACGAGGGCCCTCCCGACACCGGCGCCATTGACGTCGAGCATAGATCGCCGGGCGGGAGGGCCGTCGCCGATCCGATCAAGTCCGCCGGGGCGTCAGAAATGGCCGTCCAGGGCGGCGAGGAGGGCGCGCTTGGGCTTGGCGCCGACGATCTGCCGGACGACCTCGCCGCCGCGGTAGAGGTTGAGCGTGGGGAAGCCCAGGACGCCGTAGCGGGTCACGATGTCGGGGTTCTCGTCGCCGTTGAGCTTCGCGACGGTCAGCCGGTCGCCGTGCTCCGCGTCGATCTGGTCAAGGATCGGCGCGATCATTTTGCAGGGCGGGCACCAGTCCGCCCAGAATTCGACCAGTACCGGCTTGTCGGCGCGGAGCACCTGCTCGTCGAAGTTCGCGCCGGTCAATGTGATCATTCGTCGCCTCCGTGGAGAGGGCGCAGCCCGGGCAGGCCCGCGCCAGCTGGCCGGCCACGTCCGCGCGCAGGCGGATCAGCGCGCGGATCTCGGCGTCGATCTCCGCGAGCCTGCGCTGGTAGACCGCGACGGACTCGGGGCAGGACGCCCCGTCGGCATGGCCCGCG
>NZ_JBIQHY010000014.1:5298-89778 GCF_044508335.1 Actinomadura sp. | reverse complement strand
GCGCTGGTAGACCGCGACGGACTCGGGGCAGGACGCCCCGTCGGCATGGCCCGCGCGCAGGCAGTCGACGAACGGGCGGGTGTCGTCCAGCGTGAACCCGGCCGCCAGCAGCGACCTGATCTCCTCGACGAGCCGGACGTCCGACTCCTCGTACTGCCGGTACCCGTTGGACGCGCGCCGCGCCGGCAGCAGCCCCTGCTGCTCGTAGTAGCGCAGCGTGCGGGTGCTGACGCCCGCGCGCGCGGCGAGTTCCCCGATCCGCATCCGTCCCTCCCTGTGGCCGTTTTCGACGCTACGCCTTCACACCGGCGTCAAGGTCAAGCCCGGTTCCCGGGGGCGGCCCGGCGCCGGGCCGCCCCCGGACCGTCACCGGCCCTGCAGGCCGCGGACGTTGTCGCCGAACGTCCAGCCCTTCGAGCCGTCCCAGTTGATGGACCAGGTCATCAGACCCTTCAACTGCCCGTTGAAGTGATTCCATGCCTGCCCGACGAGACCCGTCGACATGTAACCGCCGCCGGCGCCGGGCTGCGCGGGCAGACCCGGGACCTGCTTGTCGTACGGCACCCGGATGGTCGTGCCCTGGATGACGAGGCCGTTGTTCAGGCATTCGGTCTGCTTCACGAAGCCCTCGACCGTCCCGGCGGAGTAGGAGTCACCGGAGCACCCGTACATGCTGCCGTTGTAGTACTGCATGTTCAGCCACCACAGCCGGCCGTTGTCGGCGTACTTCTTGATGATCGGCAGGTAGGCGCCCCAGATGGAGCCGTAGGTGACGCTGCCGCCGGTCACGTACGCGGTTTCGGGCGCCATCGTGAGCCCGAAGTTGGACGGCATCTGCGCGAGCACGCCGTCGATGATGCGGATCAGGTTCGCCTGGGACGTGGACAGCCGATTGATGTCGCCGCTGCCCGACAGCCCCGTCTCGATGTCGATGTCGATGCCGTCGAAGTTGTACTTCTTCAGGATCGGGACGATCGTCTGGACGAAACGGTCCGCGACGCTGCTGGAGCTGAGGTCGATGCCCGCGGTCGCACCGCCGATCGACATCAGGATGGTGGCGCCCGCCGCCTTGGCCGCGCACATCTCAGCGGGGGTGGCGACCTTGACGGTCGAGTCCATGCCGTCCTCCCACAGGACGGTGCCGTCCGACCGGATGACGGGGAACGCAGCGTTGATCACGTTGTAGCCGTGCTGCCTGATGACGGGGTTGTCGATCGGAGTCCAGCCGAACGGCGGGTGGACGCCATTGGACGACCCGTCCCAGTTCTCCCAGTACCCCTGCAACACCTTGCCGCTGGGCCTCGACTTCACGGCACAGGTGCCGTCCCCGGGCGGCTGGGTGGTCGGCGGGGTCGTGGTAGGCGTTGTCGGGGGCGTGGTGGGCGGCGTTGTCGTGGGCGGCGTGGACCCGTCACACGCCCCGAGGTCGCGCCACAGCGTCGGCGTGGACGCGGGGTTCCAGTTGGCGCCAGGCCACGCGGTGTGGGCGACGATCGCCTCGTAGCCGTGTCCGCTGTAGGTGACCTTGTCGCCGACCTTGTAGCTGTTGCCCTCGGCCCAAGCGGGATAGCCGCAGGCGACCAGAACGGTGGACTGAGCGGACGACGGCGCGGAAAGCACCACCATCGCACCCAGTGACAGGGCCAGCGCCGCCAAGGCCGAAGCCAACGCGGCGATGGCAGGGGACCATCGCTTGTACGTGATTCTCACGGGGACGACTCCTCCAGAACGGGGACAGAGGAGCCGGTGCAAGAGCCGAACAAGTCCCGCGAACGGAACTCTCCCAGGCGCAAGGCGCAAACGACCGGCATGGACGCCACCTGAAGAGTAACCGCGCCGCCCTACGCCCGGAAGCCCCCGCCCCAACCGGCGCCCCCACGCGTACGCACGTGCCGGTCGCCGTGCCGGCCCGCGAGCCAGCGGGCGGGGGGAACTCCCGGCTCACGGCGGGCCGGCCCGCTCGCGTCGGGCAGACCGGGCACCAAGGCGAGCGAGGCCGGCGACACCGCCGCCCCGGCGATGAACACTGTGCCGTAGCCCAGGCGGGTGCTCAGCCATACGCCCAGCGGCAGGGCCACGACGGCGGGGACCCCGACGGCGACGCCGTACAGCCCGAGGGCCTCACCGCGTCGACTCTGCCGGCGTGGACGTGGCCGGCCAGGTGTCGGCGGTAGAACGTCGTCTTTCCGGACGCCTGGAGGCCGATCAGGATGGCCGATTCGGGCATCAGCGTGGCGTCAGGGCGCGTACCAGGTCGGCGGCGGGGGCTTCGGTTGTCCTGTGGAAGGACTCGCCTGCCCACAGGTTGACGCCTTCCGGGTCGCCTTGGGCGACGGACGCCTTGCGCAGCGGCGATGTCACGTAGTGGACGTCCGGGTAGGCGGCCGGTGCGTGCGGTGAATGTTCCGTGAGGAAGCGGTTGACCAGGCCGCGGGCGAGGCGTCCGCTGAAGGCGCGGGTCAGTGCGGTGGAGGTGAAGCGCGGGTCGGACAGGGCGGCCTTGTGGACGGCGTTGGCGCCGCTCTCCGGGCAGCGGACGAAGGCCGTCCCGAGCTGGGCCGCGGCGGCGCCCAGCCCGAGTACCTCGCCGACGTCGGCGGACGTCGCGAGGCCGCCGGCGGCGATGAGGGGCTGGGACGTCATCGCGCGCACGGAGTGCAGCAGGACGCGCAGCGGCAGCGGCTCGTCAGCGGTGTTCGTGAACGACCCCCGGTGCCCGCCCGCCTCGGAACCCTGCAGGCAGAGCGCGTCGGCGGACGCCGCTTGGCGGGCCTCGTCCACGGACGTCACGGTGACGATCACCACGGTTCCGCGGGCCTGGAACGCCTGGATGACGTCCGAAGACGGGCAGCCGAAGGTGAAGCTCACGAAGGCGGGCGGATCGGACAGCAGGTCGGCGATCTTCGCCTCGTAGGCGTCGTCGCGGGGGCCCGGGGTGCCGGGGGCGACGCCGAGGCGTTCGGCCTCGGGCGCGAGGCGGTCGCGGTAGGTGGCGACTTCGGCGGCGTCGATCTCGTCCAGGGACGGCATGAAGACGTTCATCCCGAACGGGCGGGACGTCAGCCTCCGGGTCGCGGCGATGTCGGCGCGCATGGCCTCGGGCGTCTTGTAGCCGGCGGCGAGGAAGCCGAGGCCGCCCGCCTCCGACACGGCGGCGGCCAGTTCGGGCGTCGACGGGCCGCCCGCCATCGGCGCCTGCACGATCGGGGCGTCCGTCCACATCGCGTCACCTCGCCTCCGGTCGGGTGGGCGCTCCGAGCAGCCACCGCCAGCGCGGCTGTTCGAGGACGACCACGCCGAGGCAGAGGGCCGTCACGACGATCGCGACCGGCGCCGGCCACGCCGCCCATGACGCGGCCACCGCGGCGGCGAGCTGCAGCAGGACCAGCGCGATCGTGACGATACCCGGCACCGCGACGACCGTGCGGGCCTTGTCGCCGGGTGTCGAGAACACGGTCGGCAGGCCGATCAGCACCACGACCGAAGCGACCGCCAGCGGGACGGAGTGCGGCGCCAGCGCCCACGGCGTCGCGATCCAGGCGATGAGCTCGGCTAGGAAACGCAGGGCGGACGCCGTCCGGCCATCCGGGGCCGCTCCCCCGGGACTCGTTCTCATGGTCCGCACGATAATCCGGTGGGAAGATCGGGCGCCGACCCGGGGTTCCACGAACGGACGGAAGGGGACGGCATGCGGGTGCTGCTGCACTATGACATGGACCATGAGGAGCCCGGCCTCGACATCGTGAGCTGCTCCGAGCAGGACGACGCCCGGTTCGCGGAGCTGCTGCCGGACACCGAGGTCATCTGGCACGTGCTGCGCCCCCTCACCGCCGCCGACATGGACCGGGCGCCGAAGCTCAAGCTGATCCAGAAGCTCGGCACCGGCGTGAACACGATCGATCTGGACGCGGCGAAGGAGCGGGGCATCGCGGTCGCGAACATGCCGGGGCAGAACGCGCAGGCGGTCGCGGAGACGTCCCTGCTGCTGATGCTGGCGGCGCTGCGCAGGGTCGTCGCGTTCGACGCGCGGACGCGGCGCGGCGAGGGCTGGCCCGCCGACCGCTCCCTGGTGGGCGGGGAGATCGCCGGGCGGACGGTCGGGCTGCTCGGCGGTGGCGAGATCGCCACTCTGCTGAGAGGCATGCTGGAGGCGATCGGGGCGAACGTCCTCTACACGTCCCGGCGTCCGCGCCGCGACGACCCGGCCTGGCGGGAGCTGGACGATCTGCTGCGGGCGAGCGACATCGTGTCGGTGCACGTCCCGCTGACCGGCGAGACCCGCCATCTGCTGGACGCCGGGCGGCTCGCGCTGCTGCCGGACGGCGCGATCGTGGTGAACACGGCGCGCGGCGCGGTCATCGACGAGGCGGCGCTGGTGGCGGAGCTGCGGTCGGGCCGGCTGGGCGGCGCCGGCCTCGACGTGTTCGAGCGGGAGCCGGCGGACGCGTCCAACCCGCTGCTCGCCCTGGACAACGTCGTCGTCATGCCGCACGTCGCCTGGCTGACCCGCGAGACCTGGGACCGCTACTTCGCGGTCGCGGCGGAGAACTGCCGCCGCCTGGCCCGCGGCGACGGCCTCCTCCACCGCGTCGTCTAGGGGACCAGGACGGGCTTCACGACCTTCCCGGACGCGGTGTCCTGCTCGGCCTGGTTGATCTGGTCGAGCGGGTAGGCGGTGATGAGCCGGTCGAACGGGAACCGGCCCTGCCGCCACAGCTCGATCAGCTTCGGGATGAACGTCTGCGGGACGGCGTCGCCCTCGATGATGCCCTTCACCGTCCGGCCCATGAGCAGGAGGTTCGCGTCGAGGGTGTACTCGGCGGCGCCGACGCCGACGAGGCCGCAGACGCCGGTGGTGCGCAGCGACGCGACCGCCGTCGAGACGACCGCGGGGACGGCGGTGGTGTCGAACGAGTACTGCACGCCCTCGCCGCCGGAGATCGCCCGGATCTGCCCGGCGATGTCGTCGTCCGCCCCGTTCAGCGCGTGCGTCGCGCCCAGCTCGCGGGCCAGGTCGAGCCGCGACTCGTGCAGGTCGACGGCGACGATCGTGGCGGCGCCCGCGACCCGCGCCGCCATCACGGCGGCCAGCCCGACCGCGCCGGTCCCGAAGACGGCGATGCTGTCGCCGGCGCGGACGCCGAGGGAGATCAGCACCGAGCCGGCGCCCGTCTGGATGCCGCAGCCGAGCGGCCCGAGCCGCTCGATCGGCACGTCGCGGGTCACCGGCACGACGTTGCGGGCGGTGCCGAGCGCGTGGCTCGCGAACGACGACTGCCCGAACCAGCGCGTGTGGACGGCCTCGCCGTCGCCGGTCGTGGCGCGCGGCGTGCCGTCCAGCGGCGCCGCGAACATGTTGAGCGCCATCATCTGCGGGCAGGCGCCGGGGTTCCCGGCGCGGCAGTTGTCGCACGTCCCGCACGAGTCGAACGACATGACCACGTGGTCGCCGACGGTGACGCCGGTGACGTCCGGGCCGACCGCCTCGACCACGCCCGCCCCCTCGTGGCCGAGCACGACCGGCTTCGCGACGAGGTCGCCGGGGACGCGGCCGAGCATGTCGGTGTGGCACATCCCGGTACCCGCGATCTTGACGAGGACCTCGCCGGGGCCGGGGTCGGCCAGGTCGAGCCGCTCGACCGTGTACGGGGCGTCTGCGGCGCGCAGCACCGCGGCGTTGATCTGCACCGGTGGTTCCTCCGGGCTCAGGCGATGGAGTACCGGATCGGAAGGCGCTTCAGGCCCCCGACGAAGGTGGTGGCGAGGCTCTCCGGCGTCCCGGCGAGTTCGATGGAGTGGAGGCGGGGCAGCAGTTCCTCGAAGAACGCGCGGATCTCCATGCGGGCGAGTGCCGCGCCGAGGCAGTAGTGGACGCCGAAACCGAACGCCAGGTGCTTGTTCGGGTCGCGTCCGGCGTCGAAGCGGAACGGCTCGTCGAAGACGTCCTCGTCCCGGTTCGCGGACGGGTAGGAGAGCAGCACCGCTTGGCCCTCGCGAATGGTGACGCCGCGCAGTTCGTAGTCCTGCGCGGCGGTGCGCATGAACTCCTTGACGGGCGTCACCCAGCGGATCATCTCGTCCACCGCGAAGGGCATCAGCTCCGGCTTGTCGCGGAGGCGTTCGAGCTGGTCGGGGTGCTCGATGAGGGCATGCAGGCCGCCGGAGATCGTCGCGCTGGTGGTGTCGTGCCCGGCCGTCGCGATGATGACGTAGTAGGAGGCGGTGTCGAAGTCGTTGAGCGGCTCCCCGTCGACCCGCGCGTTCGCGATGGCGGACGCGAGGTCGTCGGTCGGGTTCTTGCGGCGCGCCTGCGTCAGCTCCTGGAAATAGGCGAAGAAGTCGAGGAGGACCTGCAGTTTCTCCTCGTTGGTGGTGCCGCGTTGGAACTCCGCGTCATCGCCGCCGAAAAGCTCCTGCGTCAGCTTCAGCATGCGGCCGAAGTCGCTTTCGGGGAGCCCGAGCAGCGACAGGATCACGTACAGCGGGAAATGGACGGCGATCTCCTGCGCGAAGTCGCATTCGCCGCCGAGGTCGACCATCCGGTCGACGTACCGCTTCGCGAGTTCCCTGATGCGCGGCTCCAGCGCCCGCATCGCGCGCGGCCGGAACCAGTCCGCGCCGATCGCCCGGATGACCCGGTGGTCGGGGTCGTCCATGTGGATCAGCGTGCGCAGCGCGATGCCCTGCTCGGCGCGCTGCCGGTTCATCTCGTCGAACTCGGTGGTGCCGAGCAGCGGGCGCGGCGCGTTGAGGAAGATCTGGTGGTTGCGCTCGATCTCCAGGACGTCCTCGTGCCGGGTGATCGCCCAGAAGGGGGTGTAGCCGGGGGCGTCCACCCAGTGCACCGGCGACTCGCGGCGCAGCAGGGCGAGCGACGCGTGGAACCGCCGGTCGTCCGCGTAGGCCATCGGGTCGGCGAGGTCCAGCCCCGCGCGTTCCACGGTGAGCGTCATCGCTCTGCTCCTCGGTCGTGACTGCCGCCACACGAGAACCTACGGGACCGAATCTGATTCGGTCAACGTTTTTCGAACGTTCCGGGCGCGCGGGATGCGGCGCCTCCCGCCCGGCGTACGGACGTCCTGCGCGCGGACGCCCGGCGCGCGGGGTCAGATGTCGGTGAAGTCGCCGTGGCGGCCGCGGCCGTCCGCGAACCGGGCGGCGCCCTCGGCGGCCTCGGCCAGCGAGCCGATCCCGTACCGGTACTCGACGGCGATCGCCTCGTCCTCGGGGCGCCCCTCCGCCTCCAGCAGCGACATGCGGTCGTTGCGCAGGCACGCCTGCGGGAACGCGGACAGCTCCGCGGCGAGCCTCTCGGCGGCCTCCCGGGACGCGCCCGGCGGGACGAGCCGGTTCACCAGCCCGATCTCGAACGCCTCCTTCGCGGGCACCGGGCGCCCGGTGAGGATCAGGTCCATCGCGCGGCTCGCGCCGATCAGCCGGGGCAGCCGGAACGTCCCGCCGTCCACGAGCGGGACGCCCCAGCGGCGGCAGTAGACGCCGAACGTCGCGTCCTCCTCGGCGACCCGGAGGTCGCACCAGAGGGCCAGCTCCAGCCCGCCGGCGACCGCGTGGCCCGCGACCGCCGCGATCACCGGCTTGGACAGCCGCATCCGCGTGCAGCCGAGCGGGCCGTCCGCGGGGGGCGGGTCGACGCGGGGGCTGCGCCCGGTGCCGATCGACTTGAGGTCGGCGCCGGAGCAGAACGTCCCGCCCTCGCCCCACAGGACGGCGACGGCGGCGGACCCGTCCGCGTCGAACGCGCGGAACGCCTCGGCCAGCTCGCGCGCCGTCGCCCCGTCCACGGCGTTCCGGGTCTCCGGACGCGACATGATCACTGTCGTGACCGGCCCGTCCCGCTCAACACGTACTCCCACGCGTCCTCCTCACCTCGTCGACTTGCGGCGTGTTGCCCCTATGAGCGCGCCGATAAGGCCAACACGCCGCGTGTCAACGCACCTGGTGAACGCTAGTCCGCGGTGAACGCGCCGTCGGCCAGGTCCTTGAAGCGTTCGAGGTCCTCGGCCGGGGCGTCGATCCCGCGCAGCGGGCCGGTGTCGGCGAGGTGCGTCCGAGCGTAGAGGCGGGCGACGAGCGCCTTGCGGTCGGCCCCGGAATCCTTATGCTCCCAGCCCGCCTGCTCAAGCAGGAGCGCCGCCGCGTAGACGTCCGCCATGTACTGGGCGAGCGGGAAGAGCCGCGCCTCGGCGACGGTCCGGTCAAGGCCGCGCCATGTTTCTATGGCCTGCCGGAGATGCCCGATGCGGTCGTTGACCAGGGCGGCGGTCGCGTCGTCCCCGGGCGGCGCCTTCTGGACGGCCTGGGTCAGCCGGTCGAGGAACGGCTCGTGCGCGTCCTGCCGCTCGATGGCCCGGCGGACGTCCAGGCACAGGATGTTGTCGCCGCCCTCCCAGATGGGGTTGACCTGCGCGTCCCGCAGGATGCGCGCCACCGGCCACTGCTCGATGTATCCGTTGCCGCCGTGGATCTCGATGGCGTCGCTCGCCGCCGTCACGCCGAGCCGGGACGCCCGCAGCTTGATCAGCGCGGCGCCCATGCGCAGCCTGGGCCGGCCCAGGTACCCGTCGAACACCAGCGCCTGGACGGCCTCGGTCTCCACGATCAGCTCGGCCAGCTTGCGCCGCATGAGCGGCTGATCGATGAGCGCGGCCCCGAACGCCTCCCTCGCCCGCGCGTAGCACAGCGACTCGACCAGCGCCCTGCGCGCGCACCCGAGCCCCATCATCGAGATGCCGAGGCGCGCGCCGTTCGTCAGCTCCATCATGCGGGCGAGGCCCTTGCCGTCCCCGCCCTGGCCGGCGCTCGCGGCCGGGGCCAGCAGGAACGCCTCCGCGTCCGTGAACTCGATCTCCGCCGACGCGACCGACCGCGTGCCGAGCTTGTCCTTGAGCCGCCGGACGCGGACGCCGTTGCGCGACCCGTCCCGCCGCTCCTTCAGGACGAGGAACGGCGCGATGCCCCGCACCCCGTCGGCCGCGCCCTCCGACTTCGCCAGCACCACGAACGCCGACCCGTTGGCGTTGGACGCGAACCACTTGAGCCCGTTGAGCCGCCAGGCGTCCCCGTCCTTGGACGCCGTCGACTCCAGCGCGCCCAGATCGGACCCGCCCGACCGCTCCGTGAGCATCTGCGCGGCCTCGCCGGACATCTCCCCGGCGGCGAACAGCTCCCGCACCCGCTCCTTCACGTCCTCGGGCGCGAACATCTCGGTCAGCCGGACGACCATGTCGCCGCCGGTGCCGAGCGCGCACGCCATCCCGATGTCGGCCTGGTCGAGCAGGTAGCTCCACGCCACGCCCAGCGGCGCGGGATCGACCCCGTTCGCCTTCGCCTCCGCGACGAAGTCGGGCCGCGTGAACGACGTCGCGACGAGATCCCTCCTGGCCGCCTCGAACGACGGCGGCATGACGACCTCGCTGATGTCGCGCCCCCACCGGTCGTACTTCTCCAGGCGCGGCGGGTTCCGGTCGGTCTCCTCGGCCCGCTCGGCGATCGGCCCGCCCATCAGCGCGCCCATCTCCTTCAGCCGCGGCTCGGCCCAGCCGAACCCGTCCCCGAGGTACCGCCGCATGAGGAACCGCAGTGTGGGGTCGCAGTCGTACCAGTTGCGGCCCACCGCGCCCTGGTAGCGCTCGGTCGCGTACCGGCGCGCCTTCTCCGCGCCACCGAACGGAAGCCGGTCGAACGGCTCGATCAGATAGGACGTCATGCCCCCGACATTACGCTTTCCAGTCGCATGATGGAAGACTGTAATCCCGGTAGGGTCGTAACCAGCCATGGACAGCCCGGAGATCCGCCCGCTCACCGCCCGCTCAGTCGTGCTGAGCACGCTGCTCGGCGTCCACCCGCCCCGCCTGCCGGCCCGCCACCTCGTCCGCGTCGGCGACCTGTTCGGCATCGCCGAGGGCACGATCCGGGTGGCGCTGTCCCGCATGGTGGCAGCGGGCGACCTCGTCCAGTCCGGCGGCGCGTACGCGCTCACCGAGCGCCTCCTCGCCCGCCAGGCCCGCCAGGACGAGGCCCGCCTCCCCCCGACCCGCCCGTGGGACGGCGCCTGGGAGATCGCCGTCATCACCGCCGAACGCCGCCCCGCCGCCGACCGCGCCGCGCTGCGCCAGGCCATGTCCGCCCTCCGCCTCGCCGAACTGCGCGAGGGCACCTGGCTGCGCCCCGCCAACCTGACCCGCGCCCGCCCGGACCCGGTCGTCCGCCAGTGCACGTTCCTGACGGGCCGCCCCGAAGAGGACCCGGCCCTCCTCGCCGCCACCCTCTGGGACCTGGACGCCTGGACGGAGAAGGCCGAGGCCCTCCGCACGGCCCTGACGTCCGCCACGGAGATGGCCGACCGCTTCACCCTGGCCGCCGCCGTCCTGCGCCACCTGCTGAACGACCCGCTCCTCCCCCCGTCCCTCCTCCCGCCCACCTGGCCCGGCCCCGCGCTACGCACCCTCTACGAGGCATTCGAGAAAGACTTCGAGCAACTCCTGACGACCCAGGTACTGACCTGAATGGCCGCCTTCGACAAAACCGATCTTACGAACGCCAAGATCACCGGAATGGCGGGCAGCGTGGTGGGCTCCATCCTCCTCGCCACCGAATAACGCCCGACCACGGCAATTGCCGGGTGGCGGGTCGGGTGGGTCAGGTATAGGAGCCGGTGCGGAGGTCGGTCAGGAGGGGCGGGGCGGTCGGGCGCCAGTCATAGTTCGTTTCCGCGCGGGTCGGGTCCAAGGGGGACGAGCGGGTCAGGACGTCGGCGAAGGGGCCGAGGAGGTCGCAGGCCTCGGTGCGGGTCAGAGAGATCGCTTCGGCGCCGGCCGTGTCCGCCACGGCGGCGGCGATGTCGCGCATCGGGGTGCGGGTCCGCGAGGCCGCGTTGATGATCGTCCGGCCGGACGGGCGGGCCGCCGCGGCGGCGTAGAGGGACGCCAGGTCGTCGACGTGGACGGAGGACCACTCGTTCGCGCCGTCCTCGACGTAGACGGTCACGCCGTTCTGCCGGGCGGACGCGAACATGCCCTCCAGGAGACCGGAGCCGCCCCGGCCGTAGATCAGCGCGGCGCGGATCACGGTGGCGTTCTCGGCCTGGAGCGCCTGGCGTTCGCCCAGCACCTTCCAGGGCTGCGGGGACGTCTCCGGATCGGTCGGGGTGTCCTCGGTGACCGGCTCCCCGCCGGTGTCCGGGTAGACGAGGCCGGTGCTCGTGTAGATCAGGGGCCTGGCGGCGGCGAGGAACGCGTCCAGGGCGGCCTCTTCGATCTCGCGCATGCGCGGGTTCATGTAGTCCACGGCGGTGTGGATGACCGTGTCCGACGAGCGGGCCGCCTCGCGCAGGGCGTCGACGGAGGTCAGGTCGCCGCGGACGGCCTTGGCCCCCAGGGCGGTGACGCGGGCCTCGGAGGCGTCCGAGCGGGCCAGTGCGGAGACCTCGTGGCCCGCCTTGATGAGGTGTTCGGCGACCACGCCGCCCAGGTAGCCGCTGGCGCCCGTCATGAAGATGTGCATTGCCGTTCCCTTCGGTGCTCGGCGTCCACGCTGCCCGCGCGGGTCGGGAGCGGCCAGGGACTGAGAGTGCCAGGCTGAGCGGGAAGGACCCGCCGTACTGTGGACGGCATGGACAAGCGCGCGCTTGCGGAGTTCCTGCGGGCCAGGCGGGAGCGGATCCGGCCCGAGGACGTCGGGCTGCCGCACGGGTCGCGGCGAAGGACTCCCGGGCTGCGCCGCGAAGAGGTGGCGCAGCTCGCGCACATCTCCGTCGACCACTACAGCCGGCTGGAGCAGGGACGGGGACGCAACCCGTCGCGGCAGGTGCTGCACGGCATCGCGCGGGCGCTGCGGCTGTCCGACCAGGAGCGGGCCCACCTGTTCGAGCTCGCCGGGGAGCGCGAGCGGGACCGCGTGGACGGCCCGTCCCGCGAGGTGGCGCCGGGCACGCGGAGCCTGCTCGGCCGGCTCACCGACGCGCCCGCCTTCGTGGTGGACGACACGTGCCGCGTGCTGGCCTGGAACCCGCTCGCCGCCGCCCTGTTCGGGGACTTCGCCCAGATGGGCGGGCCCGACCGGAACCTGCTGCGCCGGTACTTCCTCGACCCCGCCCGCCGTGTGGCCGACCGTTCCGAGTTCGTGGTCACGTCCGTCAGCTACCTGCGGGTGGCGATGGCCCGGTATCCGCGGAACCGGGAGATCCGGGCGCTGGTGGACGAGCTGGTGGAGGGCAGCGAGGAGTTCGCGCGCCTGTGGAAGTCGCAGGAGCTGCGGATCGAGCACCACGCACGGGAGCGGTTCGAGCATCCGCAGGTGGGCGAGGTCGCACTCGACTTCGACATCCTCACCATCCCCGGCCAGGACCAGCAGCTGATCATCTTCACGGCGGAGCCGGGGTCGCGGGAGTACGAGACCCTGCGGCTGCTCAAGGTCATCGGGACGCAATCCATGGACGTCCCCGCCTGACCATGCCGAGGGCCGCTCCCGCTCTCGTCGAGACGCGGGTTCCGGCCCGGGCGGTCGCGGTCAAGCGGGGGTTTCCGCGGTTGCTGTGAGGACGGCTCAGTCGCCGGTGAAAGTGATCAGCTGGCGGACGGCTTGGGCGGTGTGGAGGGTGTCGAAGCCCTCGTTGATGTCGTCCAGTGGGAGGCGGCCGGAGAGCAGGGCGTCCACGGGAAGGGCGCCGTTGCGGTACATGGCGATGAAGCGCGGGACGTCGCGGCGCGGCACGCACGACCCCAGGTAGCTGCCCCGAAGGGTCTTCTCCTCCGCCACCAGGGTGAGTGCGGGGAGAGTCAGCGGGACGCCGGGCGCGGGCAGGCCGACGGTGACCGTTGTCCCGCCCGCACGGGTGGCGGCGTACGCCTGCTCCAGGACGGGGACCACGCCGGTCGTGTCGATGACCTTCTCCGCGCCGCCGGAGGTCAGGTCGCGGAGGGCTTCGGTGGCGTCCGCGCCGCCCTCGACAGGGTGCGCGCCCAGCTTCTCCGCGAGGTCGAGTTTGTCCGGGACGAGGTCGATCGCGTAGACCGTCGCGGCTCCGGCGGCCTTGGCGGCGAGGACGGCGGAAAGCCCGACGCCGCCCAAGCCGAACACGGCGACCGTGTCGCCCGGAACGACGGCGGCGCTGTAGAGGGCGGCGCCGGCGCCGGTCAGCACGGCGCAGCCGAACAGCGCGGCGATGTCGAACGGCAGGTCGGGGTCGATCTTCACGGCGGAGCGGGACGACACGACGGTGTACTCGGAGAACGCCGACACGCCCAGATGGTGGTGTGGACGGCCGCCGTCCGGGGCGATGAAGCGCCTCCCGCCGCCGAGGAGGGTGCCCGCGCCGTTGGCCGCCGCACCCGGGCCGCACAGCGCGGGACGTCCGGCGACACAACGCTCGCAGTGGCCGCACGCCGGGACGAACGCGAGAACGACATGGTCACCCGGGACGAATTCGGTCCCCGGCCCGGTCTCGATCACCTCACCGGCGGCCTCGTGGCCGAGCGCCATCGGGAGCGGGCGCGGGCGGGAGCCGTTGATGACGGACAGGTCGGAGTGGCACAGCCCGGCGGCCCCGATCCGCACCAGCAGCTCGCCGGGGCCGGGCGGGTCGAGGCGCAGGCCGGCGATCTCCAGCGGGCGGGAGGCGGCGTACGGGGCGGGCCGCCCCGACTCGACGAGGACGGCGGCGCGGGTCTCGATCATGGGGTGAGCAGCTTCTCCATCTCGGTGCGGACGGCGCCCGCGATCTCCACGGGGCGGCGGGTGCGCCGGTCGACGAAGACGTGCACGAAGTGGCCCTCGGCGATGAGCGCCCCGTCGGACGCGCGGAACATGCCGATCTCCCAGCGCACGCTGGACCGGCCGAGCCTGCCGATGCGCAGGCCGACCCTGATCGCGTCCGGGAACGACACCTCGGCCTTGTACTCGCAGTGCGACTCGACGCACAGGCCGATGGCGGCGGACTCCGCGGGGTCGAAACCGGCCGTCCGGATCATCCACTCGTTGATGACGGTGTCCATGAGCGAGTAGTGGACGACGTTGTTGACGTGCCCGTAGACGTCGTTGTCCTTCCACCGCGTGGGGACGGTCTCCCAGTGCTGGTACTCGCCGGTCATGAAGGGCAGCCTATGGGCGTCCCGGCCCCGGCGCCGCACCGGCTCGGCAGGACGGTGACCACGCAAAACGGCGGGCGGGGTCGCCAGTGCCCCCGCCCAATCGGGAACCCGCCGCCGGCCCGCGAGAAGGCCCGCCCCGGAAGGCGGGACGGGCCTCGCAAGCGGGGGCGTCAGCGGCGGCGGCCGCCGCCGCCTCGGAATCGGGCCAGCAGGCCGCGCATTTTGGCCTGCGTGCGCGGGTCGCGGGCGTAGCGTTCGGCCTTCGCCCGCATCCGGCGGGCCTGCGGGCTCCGGGCGTACCTCATGATCCGGTTGACGACGGAAGGCATGCGTCCTCCTCGGCCTAGGTCTCCGTTCAACGAGTGCCCAGCCGCGGAAGTTCGGAACGCCCGGTCGGGAGCGGAGTCGGCCCCGGATTCGCCTGGGGTCCGCTCTTACGACGCCCCCGCCGCGGACGGCGGGGGCGTACCAGCACGGGATTGAAACCCTACATCTAGTCGGCGATCTATGTGCAACCCCAAGATGTTGGGCGTGTCGGCGAGTTGGTGGGGGCGGCTGCACGGCCGGCGACCGTGGTGGCACGATGGTGCCGTCATGTCCGAGCGTCCCCGCAGGCCCTGGTTCCGGACCGCACGCGCGGTGGTCTTCGCCACCGTGTGCGTCGCGCTGGCCATCCTCGGGCACGTCCTCGCAGGCGGGGCCGCGGTTCCGCCGTGGGCCGGGGCGACCGGGTTCTGCGCGGTCCTCGGCGTCACGATGATGCTGGCGGGCCACGAGCGCTCGCTGGCCACGATCCTGGGCGGGCTCCTCGGCGGGCAGTTCGCGCTGCACGCGCTGTTCACCAACGCGTCGGCGGCGCACCCCGTGCCCGCGGTCGCGCCCCCCGGCGCCACAGCGGCGCACATGCCCGCGATGGCGGACCACACGCCCGCCATGCACGCGGCCATGGTGGACGGTGCGCAGACGATGGCGGCGCACGGCGGCGGCAACGGCCTGATCATGATGCTCGCGCACTGCGTGGCCGCGCTGGTCGCCGCATTGTGGCTGCGGCGCGGCGAGCGGGCCACGTGGACGATGGCCCGCTGGGTCGCGGCCGCGGCCGACCGCCCCATCGGGCTGTTGCTCGCCCTGCTGACCATCGAGGAGGCGGCGCCCCCGCGGCCGGTCCCGGTGGTCCCGGCCGCACCGGTCGGCGAGGCCGTCGGCCGGGTGCTGCGGCACCAGGTCGTTCGGCGGGGTCCCCCGCCCCGTTCGAGGGCGCTCGCACACCTCTGAGGCTCTGAGCCGCTGAGGCGGGCGCCGTACGCCACCCCGGATGCCCTATCCGCGTCCGGTGATCCCCCGTACGACTCGAACGGAGTTCCCTCATGCCCTTCTTCCCGCATGCGCGCCGGATCGGCGCCATCGCGTCCCTGGCCGCCCTGTCCGTCGCGGGGCTCGCGACGGCCGCGTCCGCCCACGTCACCGCCAACCCGAAGTCCGCCGAGCAGGGCTCGTACGCCAAGGTGTCGTTCCGGGTCCCGAACGAGCGCGACGGCGCCGCCACCACGAAGGTGGTGGTGCACCTGCCCGTCGAGCACCCGCTGGCGTCGGTGTCGGTCCGTCCCACCCCCGGCTGGAAGGTGAAGGCGGAGAAGTCGAAGCTGCCGAAGCCGGTCAAGTCCCACGGCGGCGAGCTGACCGAGGCGGTCACCACGATCACCTGGTCCGGCGGCGAGATCGAGCCGGGCCAGTTCCAGGAGTTCGAGGTGTCGATGGGCCCGCTCCCGGACGACACCGACCAGCTGATGTTCAAGGCCGACCAGACGTACTCGAACGGCGAGGTCGTCAAGTGGGAGGAGGAGCCGGCCGAGGGCGCCGCCGAACCGGAGCATCCCGCGCCGACGCTCAAGCTCACCCCGAAGGACGCCGCGCCGACGGCCGGCCTGACCGCCCAGCGGGAGCCTGCCGAGAAGGCCGCGGCGTCTACCGATGACGGGACGGCGCGGCTGCTCGGCGGGATCGGCATCGCGGTCGGCGCGGTCGGTCTCGGCCTCGGCGGCTACGGCCTGAGCCGCGCGCGGAGCCGGGCATGATGCGGCGGCTCGCGGCGGGCGCCCTGGCGGTCGGCACGGCCCTCGCCCTGACGGCGGCCCCGGCCTCCGCGCACACCTCGCTCACGTCGGCCAGCCCGGCGAAGGACGCGGCGGTCGCGGCGCCGTCCCAGATCGTCCTCACCTACGCCGATCCGGTGCGGCTGCCGCGCGTCGTCGTGATGGACGCGTCCAAGAAGCAGTACCAGTCGGGGCCGGCGAAGGCGGTCGACAACAAGGTCACGCAGGCGGTCGGCGGCGCGCTGCCGAACGGCGAGTACACGGTGGGCTGGCGCGTCGTGTCCTCGGACGGGCATCCGGTCGAGGGCACCTACACGTTCACCGTGAAGGGGTCGTCCGCCACCGCGCAGGACCCGGCCCCGGCCTCGTCGCCGGCCGCCGCCCCGGCGGCCGGGAAGTCGTCCGGCTCGTCCGGCTGGCTCTGGATCGGCCTGATCGTGCTGGTCATCGCGCTGGCCGCCGGAGCGGTCGCCTGGCTGCGCCGCTCCTCCGCCGCCAAGGGCTGATCGCCGGGCTTCCGGCCGGGTGATCGGGCAGCACGCCGATCACCCGGCCGGGCGCCCCGGCTGCTTCACCGCACCGCCGGTGATGCCGGACCGGATGCCCGGCACGGCGCCCCCGGCGAGGAGTCTCCGGCCGCAACGGTGGACTCTCACCGCCACTCGTGAACTTCCCCCAGCTCACCGTCAAATGAGCACAAACGCGCTTCCGAGCGGGGTGATTACAGCATTACAGTGATTACCTGACCCGGAAGCACCCTTGGGGGCGTCGTGATCGTCGAGTACATCCGCTACCGCATCGACCCGCAGCGGGCCGACGAGTTCGAGGCGGCCTACGCCCGGGCCTCCGTCCCGCTCTCCGCCGCACCGCAGTGCGTGGACTACGAGCTGACCCGCTGCGTCGACGAACCCTCGTCGTACATCCTGCGCATCGGCTGGACGTCCGCCGACGACCACATGCGGGGCTTCCGCGGCGGCGAGCACTTCCCCGCCTTCTTCGCCGAGATCAAGCCGTACGTCCAGCAGATCGAGGAGATGCGGCACTACGAGCCGACGCCCGTGCGCGGCGCCGGCTCGTCCGTCCCGACGATGTACGACTGGGCGGGCGGACGCGAAGCCTTCGAGCGCCTCACCGAGGTCTTCTACACGAACGTCCTCAAGGACGACCTGCTCCTCCCCCTGTTCGAGCACATGGCGCACGACCACCCGAAATGGGTCGCGGCCTGGCTGAGCGAGGTCTTCGGCGGCCCCGAGCGCTACAGCGAGGAGCGCGGCGGCTACCACCACATGGTCCGGCAGCACCTCGGCCGCGGCATCACCGAGCAGCAGCGCCGCCGCTGGGTCTCCCTCCTGATGGACGCGGCGGACGAGGTGGGCCTCCCCGACGACCCGGAGTTCCGCGCCGCCTTCGCGTCCTACATCGAGTGGGGCACCCGCATAGCCCTGGCCAACTCCCAGCCGGACGCGACCCCGCCCCTGGAGGCCCCCATGCCCCACTGGGGATGGGGCGTGGCCCCGCCGTACATCCCTTCCAGCTAGGCGTCGCGGGCGGAGCGACCGCTAGACGACCGTGCCTTGTACCGCCCAAACCCTCGCAGTGAGTGAGATCGAAGCGGCGGAGCATGGCCATGCCTCGTTCCACAACGCGGCCTCAGGCCGGGCGGGAGAGGCCGGTGATGATCCGCGAGATCTCGCCGAGGGCGAACGAGGCGATCCGGCGCTGCGCGGCCTCGGCGTCCTCGCGGGTCTCCTCCAGGTCGCCGAGGACGATGATGTTCTCGTCGTTCAGCGTCGTGGCCGGGGCGGTGTAGTTGAAGCTGCCCGCGATCACGAGGCGCTCGTCGATCACCATGAGCTTGTGGTGGACCTTCCGGACGCCGGTGCCGGGCTTGTTCGCGAACAACTCCACCCCCGCGGCCTTCAAAGGGTCGGTCGCGGCCCACGCCTGCGCGCCCTGGCCGCGGTCCAGGACGCCGCGGATGCGCGCCAGCGACGGCGCGAGCCGGATCATCGTGTCGTCGATGCCGGACGACCTGGCGAAGGTGAACATCGCGAAGTCCACGCTCGCGGCCGCCTTCAGCATCTGCTTCATGATCTCCATCTCCGGCCCGTGCCGCGGCGCGAACAGCGGCTTGACGCGGACCTGCCCCAGCCGGAACTCCGCCGGGCGCGGCTCGACCCGCTCGTGCATGGCCCCGAACGTGCCCGAGCGCATCCGGAGGAACTCCTCCAGGTAGAGGGCGGCGGCGCGGCGGCCGTGCAGCACCAGGACGTGGTTGAGGTTGTTGCCCGCCTTCGCCGCCGAGCCGCCGGCCGGGTTGGTGCCGGTGTCGGTGAGCGTGAAGTTCGCCGACCCGGTCAGCACCGCCGCCGTCGACTCGCCGGAGTCGCGCACGATGAACTTCTGGTGGAAGATCGCGGGGTTCAGGTCCGTGACGACGTCCACCCCCGCTCGCAGCAGCGCGGCGTGGATGAGGCGGTTCTCCTCGTTGGCCCCCGCCGGCGCCCACGGGTCGGCAGGGGACCGGTCCTCCCGCAGGTAGTCGCCTTCGAGGATGACCTGCACGCGGACGCCGCGCGCCCGCGCCGCGAGGATCGCCTGCGCGATCGGCCGGGAGTCCAGCTCCTGCACGGCGACGCGCAGCGTGTGGCGCGCGCCGCCGACGAACTCGCGGATCACCGCGTCCAGGTCGTCGGGCCCGCCCAGCAGCGCGGGTCCCGCGTGCAACTCGATCCCACCGGCCCGTACCGGCATGACGCCCCCCACCTCACCGCCGCCATCTCCCTTCATTTCCGCACAAAACGGGACGATCCGCCAGAGCAAGCGCCCGGGGGACGCTTCCCCACGCTCCCGGGGCATCGGAACCCCTCCCACCTGGGCAGATGCGATCGCCCGAAAAAATCTTGAAGAAAAATCCGGCGGGATGTCGATCCGGGCGAGGGCCGTGCGACGCGTCAGTGAAAGGCCGATGAGACGCACCGCACGGAAGGACCACCGCCATGACCGCTCAGACCGCCCGCACCGCCCCGTCCGCCACCGCCGTCCGCGGCATGCGCCGCAAGGCGCTGTGGGTCGCGCAGATCCTGCTCGCGGCGTTCCTGCTGATCGCCTCCGGGCTGCCCAAGCTGATGGGCCAGGCCGACGCCGTCGAGTCCTTCGAGCAGATCGGCTGGGGCCAGTGGTTCCGCTACGTCACCGGCGTCGTCGAGGTCGCCGGCGCGATCGGCCTGCTGATCCCGCGCCTGGCCGGCCTCGCCGCGGCCGGGCTGATCGGGTTGATGGCCGGCGCGATCCTCACCCAGATCCTGGTGCTGGACCCGGCCTGGAGCGCGATGCCCGCCGCCTTCGCCGTCGTGTTCGCCGCCATCGCGTGGGACCGCCGCGCCGAGACCCGCGAGCTGCTGCGCTCCCTGAAGCGCTGACCGGACCGGCGAGCCCCCGGCCGCACCCGCGGCCGGGGGCTCGCGCATGCCCGGGTCAGGCCGCGAGCGCGGCGATCTTGCGGTGGTGGGCGGTCGCGTCCTCGGCGGCCGTCTCGGTGATGAGCTCGGCGGTGGCCGCGACGGCGCGGTCGACGGCCTGGGCGGCGAGGCCGAAGCCGTGGCGCGCCGCGAGGCTGACGGCGCCGGCCCGGTCCGTCCCGTAGGCGTCGGCCAGGACGGTCCGCATCCACGGCGCCTGCTCGACGCACAGCCCCTCGAACTCCGGCGCCCAGTCCGGGACCCGCGTCCGAACCGCCTCATCGGCGTGCAGGCGCAGCACATGGGCGCCGTGGAACGCCCAGTACGCCGACACCGGCGAGAAGACGTTCCCTCCGCTGGTGTAGGAGGCGGGAAGCTCCCGCGTCGCGCTGTAGAGCGGGACGTACGGTGCGCCGAGCGGCGTGCTCACCGCCTGCCAGATGAGGGCGGCGAGCTCGGGCGGCATGGCCGGGTCGAGCGTGATGATGTGGCTCTCCGCCGTCTTCTCGTAGCCGATGGGACGCTCGGCCACGCCGTCCAGCACGGTGCCCTTGTACGTCGCCCGGAGCACGCGCATCACGTCGGTGACCCGCATGGGCGCGTCGGGGCGGAGGAACAGCGGATACCGCGGGAGCCGCGGGCGCTGGTGGAGCGAGGGGGTCAGGATGGACTGCGCGAGCCAGATCCGGTCGACGTTGTAGGGGACGCCGGGAATCCCGAACGCCTGCGCGAAATCGAAGGAATGCCGGTCGGGATGCGCGAGCAGGCGGTTGTCGCGCACCCAGTCGAAGAGCCCGGCCGAATGGAGCGTGCCGTCGGCGTCCAGATCGACGCCGTGGACGCGCATGCCGTTGGCGACCGCGATGTAGGCGTCGCCGGGGACCCGGACCGCTATCCAGTGGTGGCCCGAGCCGATCTCGACGTACCAGCATTCGTCGAGATCGGCGATCAGGACGCCGTTCGGCTCCTGCGCGCCCCTCTCCTCGACGTAGGAGCCGAGGAGTCGCACGCCGTGGCGCGCGGTGCGCGCCTGCGGCAGGATCAGCGTGGGGATGACGGACTCCGCGACCCCCGGCGACACGAACGGGTCCGCCTGCTCGGCACGCTCGTTGGACGTCATGGAGTTGGTCGCGGAGACGGCGACGTTGCGGCCGTTGACACCGCGCTCCTCGAAGTAGAAGCCGTCGCCGATGCCGCTGCTCGCCTCGCTCGCGCCCGCCGCGTCGGGCATGGCGCTGTAGGGATGCGCCGCCTCGGGCACCGGCACCGCCATGCCGTTGCCGAGCGTCCACACCCCGCCGGCGACCGACGGCGTGCCGGGGACCTTGTACTGCGGCAGAGGTCGGTAGGTGAGGTACTTGTTCCAGTTGTTGCGGACGAAGTCCTCGTTCCTGGAGACGATCGCCACGCCGCCGGCCGTCGCTTCCTTGCCGGCCATGATGCTCGTGCACATGGCGCCTGTTCCTTTCAGCGGGGTGCGGGCGGGCTTCCCGTCGCGCGGTTCAGGCCGGCACCTGGGCGCGCGACCAGGCGTCGATGACGTCCCTGGGCACGCCGTGGGTGCGGCAGTGCAGGGCGTCGGTGCCGAGCCACGGCGTGTCCGGCTTGCTGGGGATCCCGACGATCTCGTGGTCGGGAAGGGCCTTCCGGTAGGCGTCCAGCGCCGCCTGGTCGTTCTCCTCGTGCGGATGCCCGGCGAGCGGCACGTACACGTGGTCGTTGAGGATCAGGCTGTTGGTGTAGGCGGCCGTCGTCGCCGCCTGGTCCGGGGTGACCTGCGGGATGTACACGTCCTGGCACATGACCCGGGTGACGTCGAAGCCGTTCTTCTGGAAGAACGCGCATATCTCGGCGAACTTGGCGCTGATGTCGGGATCCTCGGAGTCGGCGATGAGGATCTTCCCGGGGGCGAGGAACTTCCCCCAGCAGTCGATGTGGCCGATGTAGGTTCCGGTCGGGTCCTGGGCCGCGTAGTAGGTGTGCGAGCCCATGAACCGGTTGAACTGGTCGAGGATGTACTTCATCCGCTCGGCGAGGACCTCGGCGCTCGGCGGGCCGTCGGACGGCCCCTTGCCGGCGACCGGCAGCTCGTTCTGCGTGGCGACCAGGTAGGTGGACGCGACGGCGTCGCCGTCGGTCACCATGTAGTTCCCGCCGACCTCCAGCAGCCCGGTGCAGTACCAGTCGTGCGGCGGTATCGGGGCCAGCTTCTTCTGATGCCCGTCCCCGCCCCAGTGCGCCGCGTTCCAGGCGCGTATCGGCGCGTTGAGGTAGTCGGAGAACTTGGCGGCGCCGGAGTCGTCGTTGGGCCGGAAGATGCCGAGGCCCTCGCGCGCGGTGACGTGCTCCGCGCCCTCCACCAGGCCGACGGAGCCGCCGCCGAGGCTGGTGTAGATGTGCTTGGCGATGCCGTAGCGGCCGCTGTCCTCGTTCTTCACCCACCAGGGGCCGTAGTCGCGCGTCCAGTACGTGTCGGTGTCCCAGGGCACGAAGTGGATGAGGTCCGGGTCGTAGGGCAGGTCCATCGTCTCCGCGACGCGGCCCAGCCTCTCGCGGACCGCCGGGAGCTCGGCCGCGTCGTCGCACAGGACGAAGATGTGCACGGGCCGCTCGGCGTCCGCCTGCTGCATCCGGATGATGAGCTCGTCGGGGATCCCGAAGGTCCGGGGTCCCGTCGGCGGCAGCTGGATGTGCGAGGTCGGCTGCGCGACGGTGCCGGGGTAGGCGATGAGGACGCCGCCCATGTCGGCGAACTCGGGTACCGCGTGGACCGGCGACGGCGTGTCGTTCCGGTAGGTCGCCGACGGCGGCGGTTCGTACTTCCTGCCCGTCTGCCGTTCGAACAGCTCGGCCAGCAGCGCGGGCGGGCGGCTCCGCACCCGGTGGCGCGCGTTCGCGGCCGGCGCGTTCGCGGCCATCCGGTTCGTCATGGTGCGGTTCATGAGCGGACCACCCTTCCGATCGCCGAGTTCACGAAGATGTTCTTGGCGTGCAGGCTCGGCCGCTGGCCGTGGAAGTCGAAGCGGATGTTCGTCTGCGGGCGGAAGATCAGGCAGTGGGTGGACCCGCCGAAGTGGAACATCCCGAGCTGGTCGCCCTTCCGCACCCGCTGGCCCTCGTACACCGTGATCTCGCAGGTGGAGACCTCGGCCATGCCGACCGGCAGGAAGCACATGAGCCCGATCTCCGGGTTGTCCGCCTCGATGAAGATCATCGCGCGGGTGGCGACCTCCGTGATGTACCCCTGCGAGTCGTTCGGCGCCGCGGGGTCGAAGCCCTCCGCGGGCGTCTCGGAGTAGTACGTGCCGTCCTGGACGTAGGCCTTGACGACCCGGCCGTCGACGGGGCTGTGCCACCGGTGGTAGCTGAAGGCGCTCAGGAACGCCTGGTAGACGGTGCCGCCGGCGAACTCGTCCACCAGCGGGTCGTTCGCGAGCATGTGCGCCAGCGAGTACGGCTGGCCCTTCACCCAGAAGTCGTCGTGCCTGCGCACCCCCGTGCTGAGGCGGTACGGCGCGGACTCGCACGCGTTCACGATGACGTCCTGGTCCGCCGGGTCGGCGACCGGCCGGACGCCTTCGCGGAAACGCCTCGTGAAGAAATCGTCCCACGAGGTGAACCCGTAGTGCGGCTGCGACGGGTCGCACACGAACTCCTCGGCGAATTTCGGCATCTTCTTCTTCGCGTGCGGGCCGAACCAGCCGTGCTCCGAGGTGTTGAGCACCGACGTCGAGTCGGGGGACTTCAGGAACCTCCCCCACTCGTTCAGCATCTTCTTGAACTGCGCGTTGACCTTGTCGTTGAGGAACGCGGCGAATCCGGCGTGCGTCCCCATCGCCCAGTCGAGGATCGCGTTGATCGGGAATCCGACGAGACCGCTCTCGTTGAACTCCGGAGCGTGCGTCATGATGTGGTTGAACAGCTTGAGCATCTGCTCGACCGTCTTGACCTGCGGATCCCCGGTCGGGGTGTGCTTCCTCGTCACCTGGGTGAGCATGAAGGTGAAGAGCATGTAGACCTCGGGGTCGTCCTCGATCAGCCGCCGGAAGTCCGCCACGACGGGCAGCAGCGGGACGTCGCCCTGCGCCTCCACCCGCTCGATGAGATCGTCGAGCCATTCGCCGAGAAATTGCGAGTCGGACGGAAGCCATTCGCCGACGCGGAAGGGAGCGGCCGCTTTCGCGGTGGCCATAGTCATGATCTCTTCCTTTCCCCTGGCGTGCCGCGGTGGGCGATGTCCCGCTCACCAGGAAAAACGCTACCTTCCACCGCTCCGGCACGCCCGGCGCCGGCGCACCAAGCTTTAAAAAATCATCCTTGACTGGCATTCCTTGAATTTTCATGAATTCGGCGGCGGCCGTCGCGGACGGGACGGGCACGGGTGGGACGGGCGCGGGCTCGCCGAGGAAGCCGGGGCGGGCGCGGTCGGCGCACGTGGCGGGCGGGTAGGACCGTCTCTACTACCCCCGTTCGGGGGTGGCGCAGGTCACTCGAATGGCCAACCATCCTTGTGACCGGGTGTCCGTGCGGCTACGAGGAGAGACCATGCCCGCAGTCGAGTTCCGCGCGGCGCGCGACTTCCTGCTCGCGCATCGCGACGACTACGCGACCGCGTACGAGAAGTTCCGCTGGCCGGTGCTGACCGGGTTCAACTGGGCGCTGGACTGGTTCGACAAGATCGCCGAGGGCAACGACTCGCCCGCGCTGTGGATCGTCGAGGAGGACGGCTCCGAGGCGAAGTACTCCTTCCTCCAGTTGTCGCGGCGGTCCAACCAGGTCGCGAACATGCTGCGCCGGGCGGGCGTGCGGCGCGGCGACCGGGTCATCCTGATGCTCGGCAACCAGGTGGAGCTGTGGGAGACCGTGCTGGCGACGATGAAGATCGGCGCCGTCATGATCCCGTGCACGCCGCTGCTGGGCACGGCCGACCTGCAGGACCGGATCACCCGGGGCAAGGCGCGGCACGTGGTCGTCGGCTCGGCCGACACCGGCAAGTTCGACGGGGTCGAGGGCGACTACACGAAGATCGCCGTGGGCGAGCCCGTCGAGGGGTGGGTCGCCTACGGGGACGCCTACGAGGAGGCCGAGGGGTTCACCCCGTACGGGCTGACCATGTCGCAGGACACGCTGCTGCTGTACTTCACGTCCGGGACGACGGCGCAGCCGAAGCTGGTCGAGCACACGCACGCGTCCTACCCGGCCGGGCACCTGTCCACGATGTACTGGATCGGGCTGCGGCCCGGGGACGTCCACCTGAACATCTCGTCGCCCGGCTGGGCGAAGCACGCGTGGAGCAACATCTTCGCGCCGTGGGACGCCGAGGCGTGCGTGTTCATCTTCAACTACACGCGCTTCGACCCCGACCGGCTGCTCGACACGCTGGACCGGTGCGGGGTGAGCAGCTTCTGCGCGCCGCCGACCGTGTGGCGGATGCTGATCCAGGCCGACCTCGGCCGGCTCGCCGCCCCGCCGCGCGAGGTCGTCGCGGCAGGCGAGCCGCTGAACCCCGAGGTCATCGAGCGGGTGAAGGCGGCCTGGGGCCGCACGATCCGGGACGGCTTCGGGCAGACCGAGACGACCGCCCAGATCGCCAACACGCCCGGCCAGCCGGTCAAGCCGGGATCGATGGGGCGTGCGCTGCCCGGCTACCGGGTCGCGCTGATCGACCCGCTGACCGGCGAGCCCGGGGACGAGGGCGAGATCTGCCTCGAACTGGAGGACCGCCCGCTCGGGCTGATGACCGGCTACCACGGCGACGAGGCCCGCACCGACGAGGCGATGGCGGGCGGCTACTACCACACCGGCGACATCGGCTCCCGCGACGAGGACGGCTACATCACCTACGTCGGGCGCGCCGACGACGTGTTCAAGGCGTCCGACTACAAGATCTCGCCGTTCGAGCTGGAGAGCGTGCTGATCGAGCACGAGGCGGTGGCGGAGGCCGCCGTCGTCCCGTCGCCCGACCCGGTCCGGGCGGCCGTCCCGAAGGCGTACGTGACGCTGGCGAACGGCTGGGAGCCGACCGCCGAGACCGCGCGGGCGATCTTCGCGCACAGCCGGGCGCAGCTGTCCCCGTACAAGCGGATCCGGCTGCTGGAGTTCGCCGAGCTGCCGAAGACGATCTCCGGCAAGATCCGCCGGGTCGAGCTGCGCGCCAGCGAGATCGACAAGCACCCCGGCGCGGGCGACCGCCCGGAGGGCGAGTTCCGGGAGGAGGACCTGCGATGACACTCTCCTACGCATCCGGCGTTTCGGCTACGCCGCTGCTCGGTGACACCATCGGCGCGAACCTCGACAAGACGGTCGCCGCCTATTCCGAGCGGGACGTGCTCGTCGACAGGACGTCCGGCCGGCGCTGGACGTACGAGCAGTTCGCCGACGACGTGGAGGCGGTCGCGCTCGGCCTGCGCGACCTCGGCGTCGTCAAGGGCGACCGGGTCGGGATCTGGTCGCCGAACTGCGCCGAGTGGATGCTCGTCCAGTACGCGACGGCGAAGCTGGGCGCGATCCTCGTCAACATCAACCCCGCCTACCGGGTGCACGAACTTGAGTTCGTCCTCAACCAGGCGGGCATCCGGACGCTGGTGTCGGCGTCGTCGTTCAAGACGTCCGACTATGCGGCGATGGTGGACGAGGTCAGGCCGAAGTGCGCCGCCCTACGCGACGTCATCTTCATCGGCACGCCCGGCTGGGACGCCCTCATCGAGGCGGGGCGCGCCTCCGACCCGGCCGTCCTCACCGACATCGCCCGGACGCTCACCGCCGACGACCCCATCAACATCCAGTACACGTCCGGGACGACGGGCTTCCCCAAGGGCGCGACGCTGTCGCACCACAACATCCTCAACAACGGCTACTTCGTCGGCGAGCTGTGCGGCTACGACGAAGAGGACCGCGTGTGCGTCCCCGTGCCCTTCTACCACTGCTTCGGCATGGTGATGGGAAACCTCGCGGCGACCAGCCACGGCGCGTGCGTCGTGATCCCGGCGCCGGCGTTCGACCCGAAGGCGACCCTGGAAGCGGTCGCGGCCGAGCGCTGCACGTCGCTGTACGGGGTGCCGACGATGTTCATCGCCGTCCTGAACGAGCCCTCGCTGGACGGCCTCGACCTCTCCACGCTCCGCACCGGGATCATGGCCGGGTCGCCGTGCCCGGTGGAGGTGATGAAGCAGGTCATCGAGCGGCTCGGGATGAGCGAGGTCGCGATCTGCTACGGCATGACCGAGACGTCCCCGGTCTCGACGCAGACCCGGGCGGGCGACTCGCTCGACCGGCGCGTCTCCACGGTCGGCACCGTCCTGCCGCACCTGGAGATCAAGATCATCGACCCGGAGACCGGTGTGACCGTCCCGCGCGGCACCCCCGGCGAGTTCTGCACGCGCGGCTACTCGGTGATGCTCGGCTACTGGGAGGAACCGGACAAGACGGCCGAGGCCATCGACGCCGCCCGGTGGATGCACACCGGCGACCTCGCCGTGATGGACGACGACGGCTACGTCAACATCACCGGCCGCATCAAGGACATGGTGATCCGCGGCGGCGAGAACATCTACCCGCGGGAGATCGAGGAGTTCCTCTACACCCACCCCGACATCGTGGACGCGCAGGTCATCGGCGTCCCCGACGAGAAGTACGGCGAGGAGCTGATGGCGTGGGTGCGCCTCCGCGAGGGCGTGCCCGGCCTGACCGCCGGGGAGCTGCGCGCGTTCTGCGAGGGCAAGCTCGCCCACTACAAGATCCCCCGCTACGTGCACGTCGTGGACGAGTTCCCGATGACGGTCACCGGGAAGATCCGCAAGGTGCAGATGAGGGCCGAGGCCATCGACATCCTGGGCCTGGAGGACGTCGCCTCGGCCAGGCACGCGTGAGTTTCTGAGCGGGTGACCTTTCGTGACGGCGCGTGGCAGGGCATGCTCGGGAGCATGGATGCGCCTGCACTGGGAGGCACGGGGAGTCGCCCCGGAATGACGCGCGACGACGCGGGAGCCGTCCGGGCCGCGGTGCTGACCCTGCACCGCACGACCGGCCTGCCCATGGTGTTCGGCGGCGCGCTGAGCGGCCAGGACAGGCTGCGCATCACCGAGCTCGTCGGGAACACGACCGACTCGCTGGACGGCCTCGTCGTGCGGCAGGGCAACGGGCTCGGCGGCAAGGCGATGGCGCTGGGACGGCCCCTCTGGGTCAGTAACTATCCGTGCGCGGCGTCGATCAGCCACGACTACGACAAGCCCGTCGGGCGCGAGGGCCTGCTGTCGATCGTCGCGGTCCCGGTCGTCGTCCGCCGCCGCGTCCGCGGGGTCATCTACGGCGCGCTGCGCGAGCCGCTGGGCCTCGCCGACCGGGTCGTGGGCGCGGCCGTCCAGGTGGCCCGCGACCTCGAACAGGACCTCGCCGTCCGCGACCGGGCCGACGACGCGCTGGCCCGCGCCGAGCCCTGCACGTCCACGGCGCGCTGGGAGGAGGTGCGGGCCGTCCACGCGGAGCTGCGGGCGCTGGCCGAGCAGGTCGACGACCTGCCGACCCGCGACCGGCTGCGCCGGGCGTCGCTGCGCCTCGCCGCCGCCGGGCTGGACGAGTCGCGCACCGCGCCGCGCCCGGTGCTGTCGCCGCGCGAGCTGGACGTCCTGTCGTACGTGGCGATCGGCTGCACGAACGCGGAGGCCGCCGAGCGCCTCGGCCTGCTGCCCGAGACGGTGAAGAGCTACCTCCGCTCCGCGATGCGGAAGCTGGACAGCCACACCCGGCTGGAGGCGGTGACCGCCGCCCGCCGCGCCGGCCTGCTCCCCTGACGCCCGCGCCGCCCGGGACTGGGGGAGGCCATGGGTCGACCCCGGCGACCGCCGATGGGTTGCGGGGGAGCCGGGAAGGCGGGTGGGGACCGCGGGGCCGCGCGGTGTTCCCTTGCGATCGGGGTTCGTCGATCGGGCCCGGCGACGGGGTCAGCGCCGCGCCGTGGACGTCGTCCAGTGCAGATCGGCCCCCGCGGCGCACTGCCTGGACGGAACGCTCACCAACGCCGGCTGCGCCGGGCCGTGATCGCACGGCCGTCCCACCTGTACCGGCAGGGACGTCCGGCCCCCGATTGCACACAGAACCGTAACACTACGGCGAACACGGTTGTTCGCCGTAAAGGGATTTTCCTCGGAAAACCCGAACTCGTTGGTAGCTTGTGCGGGTGGAGTCCGACGGCCCGACCCCGCTGCCGCGCGGACGCCATCACCTGACCCGCGAGCAGGTGTCGGCGTCCCAGCGGGAACGGCTGCTGCGGGGCATGACCCAGGCGGTCGGCGAGAAGGGGTACGCCGAGACGACGGTCGCGGACGTGCTGAAGCGGGCGCACGTGTCGCGGGAGACCTTCTACCAGCACTTCGCCGACAAGCAGGCGTGCTTCCTCGCGGCGTACGAGGCGGCCGCGACCCGGATCATGGGCGTCGTCGACGACGCGCTGGCGGCCGGCGGCGGCCCGGTGATGCAGCGGCTCGAACGGGCGCTGCGCGCCTACCTGCGGGAACTGGCCGCCGACACCGGGGCCGCCCGCACGTTCCTGCTGGAGATCTACGCGGCGGGCCCGGCCGCGGCGGCGCTGCGGTACCGGATGCAGCGCGGCTTCATGGAGATCATCGACGCGCTGCTGACCGAGGACGAGCGGTTCCGCGCGCTCCCCGATCCGCAGTTCGCCTGCCGGATGCTCGTCGGCGGCGTCGCGTCCCTCGTCACCGGCAAAGTCGCGATGGGCGAGACCGCCGGGCTGCCGAAGCTGTGCGCCCCGATCCTGGCGCACGTGAGCGCGCTGCTCGAACGCTAGAGGCGGTCACGCGGGCGCGGGCGCGCCGCGCTCATCCGCCGCCCAATAGGCCCGATTGTGATGCCATAGCGCACTCCTACCCGGTTAAAACCTCGATAGCGTGGGACTTGTGGAGGTTGATGAGTCAGGTGGGACATCCCGCCGCAAAGCACTCTGGCTGCTCGGCGCGGCCGCCGGACTCACCGCGCTCGGCGCGGACGCCGCACGCTCCCCGGGCGGTTCCCCGGCCGCGGCCTCGCCCGCGGCGACGCCCCGCGCGAGACCGGTGATCCATCCGACGCCGACCCCGACGCCGACCCCCACCCCGCGGCCCGCGTCCTGGACGCCCGGCAAGCTCGCGGCCCTCGACAAGCCCGTCCGCGAGCTCTCCGACCTGGCGCCGCCCGCGCCCCCGAAGTCGATCGCCCTCACGATCGACGACGGCCCCAGCCCCACCTGGACCCCGAGGATGCTCGACCTCCTGGCCGAGCACGAGGTCCCCGCGACCTTCTTCATCATCGGCGAGCAGGTGAAGGAGCACCCGGGCCTCACCCGCCGCATCGCCGACGCCGGCCACCAGATCTGCAACCACACCGAGACCCACCCGATCACCATCGCGAACCTGTCGAAGAAGCGGGTCCGCAAGGAGATCGTCGAGGCCCACGACCGGATCGCGGACGTCACCGGTGTCGTCCCCCAGTTCTTCCGCTCCCCCGGCGGCGCGTGGTCGAAGACGGTGCTCGACCTCGTCGCCGAGCACGGCATGCTCCCCGTCGACTGGGCCGTGGACCCCCGCGACTGGGCCCGCCCCGGCGTCGGCCACATCCGCCGCGCCCTACTGAAGGGCAAGGAGAACAACATCCTCCTCTGCCACGACGGCGGCGGCGACCGCAGCCAGACCATCAAGGCTCTGAAGACCGTCATCCCGAAACTGAAGAAGCGCGGCCTCACCTTCGTCGCGCTGTAGAGGCTCCGCGGCCGCCCGTCGGCGGGGGCCGCGGAGCCTATCTCGTTCGCGGTCAGCGGGTGACGCGCAGGTTGGCGTCCTCCGCCTTCTCCACCGCGTCCCGGATCGCCGGTAGAGGCTTGCCGGACTCCCGCAACGTGAACTGGACGATGACGTGGCGCCCGTCCTTCGACACCAGGTCCGGGCGCATGTCCGTGATCGCGCCGGTGGCCCGGACGTTCGCCCGGACGTCCGCCACCGCCCGCCTCATCTCGGGCGAGTCCGCGGCGGCGCCCCAGAGGAGCACGGTCTCGTGGTCGGGGTCGTCGACGCCGGCCTCGGCGATGATCTGCTCGGCCCGCGCCGACTGCCCGGTGCCCTGCTCGTGGTCGGCCATCGTCACCTGGCCTGCCGCGCCGCCGAGCACCGTGGCCAGGACGACGAACAGCAGCCAGCCGAGGATGGCCGCCGTACGGTGCCGCGCGCTCCAGCCGCCGAGCGTCGCCGCGATGTTTCGTTTCATGGGGTCCCCTGGTCGAAGTGGTCTGCGGGGTGACACCCAACGACGCTAGGAAGCGCGCACCCGGGCCGACATGGCTCTAACCGGCGTCCCGGGGTGGACATAGGTACACCCCCCTCTCGGGTTGCGGGCACACTGTGGACGTGAGGGCGCGCCAGAAGACTGGACTCCGGATGGCAGGCAGACCACGGAGGATCCGGTGAGCGGTGGATTGGTGAAAGAGGCACGCTGGCTGCGCCACGCGAAGGCGCCCTGGCGCGGGCTGGCGCTGTGGCTGCTGGCCTTCCCGGCGACGCTCGTCGGGCTGTGGTTCATCACGGTCGTCTCGATGATCACGAGCTTCATCGGGGTGCTGCTGTTCCCGTCCGCGGTGATGCTGCTGCGCACGCAGCTGGACGCGTACCGGGAGCGCATCAACAAGTGGACGGACGCGAACATCCAGCGGCCGTACCTGCCCGAGCCGGAGGACGAGCCCGGCCTGCACGGCATGTTCAAGCGGTTCATCGCGCTGATCTCGGACCCGGCCACCTGGCGGGACTACCTGTGGGTCGTCACCGACCCCTTCGTCGCGCTGTTCACGGCGGCGCTGCCCGCGATGCTGATCCTTTACGGGGTCTGGGGCTACCTGCTGGCCGCGTTCGCCGGCGACCTGATCGGCCAATACGGCGGCAGCGACTGGTACACGTACATCCACGTCACGCGCGGGTACGGCCGGGACTCCGGGCGCGTCCTGTCCACCGTGGTCGTCGCGACCGCCTGCATCGTGATCGGGTACGCGATCGGGCCGAAGATGATGTCCGCCTACGGGCGCTGGGGCCGCGCGATCCTCGGGCCGACGAAGAAGTCGCAGCTCGCGCTGCGCGTCCGGCACCTGACCGAGACCCGGTCGGAGGCCGTGGACGCGTCCGCCGCGGAGCTGCGCCGCATCGAGCGCGACCTGCATGACGGCGCGCAGGCCCGGCTCGTCGCGATGGGCATGACGCTCGGCGCGATCGAGCACCTGCTCGACAAGGACCCGGAGAAGGCGCGGCTGCTGCTCGCCGAGACCCGCGCGACGTCGGCGAAGGCGCTGCACGAGCTGCGCGACCTGGTCCGCGGCATCCACCCGCCGGTGCTCGCCGACCGGGGGCTCGGCGACGCGGTGAAGGCGCTCGCCCTCGACAACCCGATGCGCGTCGAGGTCAGCGGGGAGCTGCCGGGGCGGGCCGAGCCGCCGGTCGAGTCCGCCGCGTACTTCGCGGTGTCGGAGATCCTCACCAACGCCGCGAAGCACTCCGGCGCGTCCCGCGTCTGGATCGACCTGCGGTACGAGGACGGCATGCTGCGCGTCACGGTCACCGACGACGGGCGCGGCGGCGCCACCCTGGACGGCGGAACGGGCCTGCGCGGCATCGAGCGGCGAATCGGTACATTCGACGGCGTCCTCGCCCTCAGCTCGCCCCCGGGCGGCCCGACGATCGTGACGCTGGAGCTGCCGTGCGCGTTGTCCTCGCCGAAGACCTCGCCCTCCTGAGGGAGGGCCTGGTCAGCCTGCTGGAGTCGCACGACTTCGAGATCGCGGCGGCCGTCGACAACGGCCCCTCGCTGCTGAAGGCGCTGCTCGACCACCGCCCGGACGTGGCGGTGGTCGACGTGCGCCTGCCGCCGTCGTTCACCGACGAGGGGCTGCAGGCGGCGCTGGAGGCGCGCCGCCGGGTTCCGGGCCTGCCGGTCCTGGTGCTGTCGCAGTACGTGGAGCAGCTCTACGCCCGCGAGCTGCTCGCGGACGGCACCGGGGCGATCGGCTACCTGCTGAAGGACCGGGTGTTCGACGCGGCCCAGTTCGTGGACGCGGTCCGCCGGGTCGCGGCGGGCGGCACCGCGATGGACCCGGAGGTCATCTCGCGGCTCGTCGCGAGCAACACCCGGGACACCCCGCTGAGCCGGCTCACCCCGCGTGAGACGGAGGTCCTGGAGCTGATGGCGCAGGGGCGGTCCAACGCGGCGATCGCCGAGCGGCTCGTCGTCACCGAGCGGGCCGTCACCAAGCACACCGCCAACATCTTCGCCAAGCTCGACCTGCCCGTGACCGGCGACGACAACCGCCGCGTCCTGGCCGTGCTCGCCTACCTCAACGGCCGGCGCTAGCTCCCGCCGCGCCGGAACCGTCCGGGTGATCTTCGCGGCCGCCGCGGGCCGTACCGGGCGGTACCGGTGGCATAGTGTGCTCCGCGAGACGGCCCGGGGAGGGCGCGATGACGGTGGTTCTGGTGTTGCTGTGCCTGGCGATCGCCGGCCGGGAGCTGTACCTGGCGTTCGAGCGCCGCCGCTCCCCGGGCGCGCCGGAGATCGCCGACATCCGCGCCCGGCTCCGCGAGCTCACCGGCACCCGGGACGAGCTGGAGGGCTTCCGCGCGGCGCAGCGGGAGCGGCTCGACCGGCTCGCCGCCGAGCAGGAGCGCGACCGGGAGGCCCTCGCCGCCGCCGGCGCGCGGATCGGGTCGCTGGTCGCGCAGATCAACGAGCGGCTGCTGCCGGACGTCGGCGGGCGGCTGAAGCAGCAGCGGGAGGCGGCCGACGAGCAGCGCGCGGCCCTCGACCGGCTGGCCGCCGAGGTCGCCGCGCTGCGCGCGCACCTCGTCGGGCGGCTCGACCAGGCCGTCGCCGCGTCCCTCGGGGCCGAGCCCGCCGAGTTCGTCGCCGGGTGCCTCACCGCCGACCCGGCGGGCGCGCGGCCCGCGCTGGCCGGCCCCTACGAGCGGTTCGCCGAGCACTGCGGGCTGCGCGTCGAGCTGACCGACCGGGACCGCTACTACCTGTCCGGGCGCAGCCCGCGCGCCCTGGAGCGCGACTTCGTCGACCTCGTCGCCGCGCTGCGCGCGGGCTGCCGGGAGACCACCGGGAAGGCGCGCGGCCTGCTGGGCGCGCTGCGCGGCGCCGAACGGGGCGGCGCGCAGATCGGGCCGCTCCTCATCGTCCGGACGCCGGAGTCGCTGGTGTGCGGCGTGCTGCCGCTCGCCGAGCTGCGCGGCGCCCCCGGCGGCCTGCTCGCCGACCCGGCCGCCGCCGCGCGGCGCCTGCACCGGCTCCCGGAGGGACGGTTCTGCGCCCTGCCGGACCGGCCCGCCGTCGACGGCGCGAGCCTCAACGAGCGGGAGACGTCCAGGTGAAGGCGGGCGGGCGGCGCTCCAGGAACGCGGCGACGCCCTCCTCGGCCTCCCCGCTCGCGGCGACCTCCGCCAGCCACCTGGCCGTCCTCTCCTCGACCGGGCCGGCGGCGGCGATGGCGTCCACGATGTCCTTGGTCGCCTGCTGGGTGAGCAGCGAGCGGGACGCGAGCGTCGCGGTGAACGCGGCGACCCGGTCGCGCAGGCCGCCGGCCGGGACGACCTCGTCCAGCAGCCCGATCCGCAGCGCGTGCTCCGCGCCGACCAGGTCCGCGGAGAACAGCAGGTACTTCGCGGCGGACGGCCCGACCAGCCGGACCAGCCGGGTCGTCGCCGCGGCCGGGTAGACGATGCCGAGCTTGGCCGGGGTGATCCCGAACCGGGCGTCCGCGGCGGCGAAGCGCAGGTCGCAGGCCGCCGCGAGCTGGCAGCCGCCGCCCACGCAGTACCCCTCGATCGCGGCGAGCGTCGGCTTCGGGAACGCGGCGAGCGCCCGCTCGGCGACCGTCGACAGATGCGAGTCGTCGTCGCGGTGGATGTCGCCCAGCTCGGCGATGTCGGCGCCCGCGCAGAAGTTCCCGCCCGCGCCCGTCAGCACCGCGACGCGGACGGCGTCGTCCTTCGCCAGGTCGTCCAGGATGCCCGGCAGCGCCCGCCACATGTCCGCCGACATGGCGTTCCGCTTGGCCGGCCGGTCGATGGTGATCGTCCCGACGCCTCCGGCGACCTCGACGCCGAGCCCGGCGGCCATGCTCATTCTCGGCTCCCCTTTCCGGCTGCGACCCGGCTCATCGTACGGAGCGCGTTTCCGCCGGTCGTTCCCGGGGCATCTGAACCGAGCGGAACCCCCACCGCGTTCGCGGAGTCATAACCGGCATCGGACGGCAGCGCGCGTCGGGGGACGCGCGCCTGCGACACTCCGCCGCGCCACGTCGTCACAGGGGGATCGGCCTGCATGAACGCAATCGGCGGCAGCCGGGGAATGCACAACCCGCGTCGAGTGCTGTACTGTCGAGACATCGTCTTCGGATTTTCGCGAATCGCCTCGAAGGCGTTTCTTCCCCGCCCGGGCCATCTGAGCGCCCGGTGACTTTCCCGGCCCGGAGCGCGCACACCGCCGTCCCGGACCGCTGCACAAGGGAGCCGACGACAGCCCGGTGAACCGAGCTGCATCTTTCGCATTCCTCTCGCGTACGCGCCGCGGGTTCCGCCGCCGTACCCGGGAATCGACCCCAGGCGGCGCGGACCGCTCCGCACCCGCCTGAGAAGGGACCCGCATGTCCACTTCCACCCTCACCACCGAACGCCCCGCCACCGGCCGGCGGGCGCAGGCGCACACCGTGCCCGCGCAGAACGGCCGGAAGGGCGGCCGGCAGAGCGACCAGCAGGACGGCCGGCAGCAGGGGCGTCCCGCCGACGACGCGCCCGTCGTCCCGTTCCACGGCATCCTCGCCGTCCAGGACAAGCACGCCTTCATCCGCACCTCCGGGTACCTCCCCGGGCCGGACGACGTGCACGTCTCCCTCGCCCAGGTCAGGGCGCACCACCTGCGCCCCGGCGACGCCGTCGCGGGCACCGCGAAGGCGCCCAAGTCGAACCGGGAGAAGTTCGCCTCCCTCGCCCGCGTCGAGACCGTGAACGGCCTCCCGGCGGCGGAGGCGGCGCACCGCCCCGAGTTCGCCAAGCTGACCCCGCTGTTCCCGCACGAGCGGCTCCGCCTCGACACCGGTCCCCTCGCGACCCGCGTCATCGACCTGGTCGCGCCGATCGGCAAGGGGCAGCGCGGGCTCATCGTGTCGCCGCCCAAGGTCGGCAAGACGATGGTCCTGCAGGCCCTCGCGAACGCGATCGCGCAGAGCAACCCCGAGGTCCACCTCATGGTCGTGCTCATCGACGAGCGGCCGGAGGAGGTCACCGACCTGCAGCGGTCCGTGCGCGGCGAGGTCGTCCACTCGACGTTCGACCGCCCCGCGCAGGACCACACCGCGCTCGCCGAGCTCACCGTGGAGCGCGCCAAGCGGCTCGTCGAGCAGGGCCACGACGTGGTCATGCTGCTCGACTCGATCACCCGGCTCGGCCGCGCCTACAACCTCGCGGCGCCGTCCAGCAGCCGCATCCTCGCCGGCGGCGTCGCGACGACCGCCATCTACCCGCCGAAGAAGTTCTTCGGCGCCGCCCGCAACATCGAGAACGGCGGCTCGCTCACCATCCTCGCCACCGCCCTCGTGGAGACCGGCTCCCGCATGGACGACGTCTTCTTCGAGGAGTACAAGGGCACCGGAAACATGGAGCTGAAGCTCGACCGGGGCCTCGCCGACCGCCGCGTGTTCCCCGCCGTCGACATCGAGGCGTCCGGCACCCGCCGCGAGGAGCTGCTCATGTCCGCCGAGGAGCTCGCGCTCTCCTGGCGCCTGCGCCGCGCCCTCCAGGGGCTGGAGAAGCAGCAGGCCGTCGAGCAGCTTCTGGAGAAGATGAAGGGCACCTCCTCCAACGCCGAATTCCTCCTCCGCCTCCAGCAGACCACCTGACGCCCCTCACGCCGGTCGTCCTCAGTCGCCCTTCTCCGGCCGGAAGGATTTCAGGACCTTGTCGTAGAGGCGCTGGCCCGGCGTCCAGTCCGGGTCGGACGCGTAGAAGCAGAACTCGTACCCGGCCGCTCTGCTGCACAGGACGTGCCTGACGCCGTCCTCGCCGCCGGCGTGCCGGTCGTCCCGCCAGGTGAACTCCCATTCGGCGGCGCCCGCGACGACCTCTGGGGCGGGCTCCAGCCGCAGGCGGCGGTAGTCCGGATAGCGGTGCTCCGCGACCGCGCGGCGCTCCTCGGCGCGCAGCCCGGCCAGCGCGTCACCGGTGGCCGGGGCGATGCGCAGGCCCCGCCCGGACGACGCGTCCTTCCAGGTCATGACCGAACCCCGCCGCTCGGCCTGCCAGCCCGCCGGCACGCGCACCGAGTAGGCGCCCGCCTCGCGGTACTTCGACGTCTTGGCCGTCACGCCCGCCGCCGGGCGCAGCGCGAGCGCGTCGCTCCGGCCGATCGACGTCCAGCCGGGCCGGCTCGCCCACGTGCCGGCGCCCGCCGCGGCCACGGCGAGCGCGGCGACGCTGACGAGCGCGCGCGGCCGGACCCGCCGGTCCCGCGGCGGCCTGCGGGGACGCCGCGAACCGCGCGGCGGCGCACCGCCGGGGCCGCTGCGCAGCGTCCACGGGACGCGGGGGCCGCGGAGTGCGCGGCGCGCGGCCGGGACCCGCACCTGCTTCGGGACCGTCGCCCGCGTGATGCCCGGTTCCGGGAGGGAGCCGATGACGTCCCGCAGGAGGTCGGCGGTGGCCTCGGCCGTCAGCCGGTCCTCCGGCCGCCGGCGCAGCAGCCCCTCGATGACGGGGGTCAGCGGGCCCGCGCGCACCGGCCGCGCGTAGTCGCCGAGCAGCACGGCCATCATGGACGCGAGCGCGTGGCAGCGCAGGAACGGGGAGAAGCCCTCGACCGCCATGTAGAGCGTCGCGCCGAGCGACCACAGGTCGGACGCCTCCACGCTCGGCTGCCCGTCGATCCGCTCCGGCGGCAGGTAGGCGGGCGACCCCTCGATGCCGGCGGGCATCGTGTCGGCCAGTTCCTGGCCGTTGCTCATGTGCACGGCGAGCCCGAAGTCGCTCAGCAGGACGCGCCCGTCGTCGCAGATCAGCACGTTGCTGGGCTTGACGTCGCGGTGCAGGATGCCCGCCGCGTGCGACGCGCGGAGCACCGAGAGGACCGCCGCGCCGATCTCCGCCGTCCGTCGCACGCCGAGCGGCCCGTTCTCGGTGACGAGGCGGTTCAGCGACGACGACTCCAGGAACTCCATGACGATCCAGGGCCGGCCGTTCTCGATGATCAGGTCGTGCACGGCGACCACGCCGGGATGCCGCAGCGCGGCGGTGGCGCGCGCCTCCGCGAGCAGCCGCCGGCACATCACCCGGCGCTCGCTCTGGGTGATGCGCGGCGGCAGATGGACCTCCTTGACCGCGACGTCGCGGTCGAGCATCTCGTCGTACGCCCGCCAGACGGTGCCCATGCCGCCCCTGCCGACCACAGAGAGCAGGCGATACCGTCGCGCGAGCGGTATCAACCGATCCCCATTCATGCCGGGGATATTCGCCGGAACGCGCCCAAGACACGCCCCTTCGGCATCAATTGATTTTTGACCGCTCGGCGGCGGGAAATGCGGGCGCAGCCGTGGTATAAGCGCGCGCGGCGCATTTACCCGGCCGCACCGGGTCCGCCGGCGGCCGCTATGCGAACACGCTGTGCGCCCACTGGTAGTCGGACTTGCCGACGGCCGTGCGCCGCACCTCGTCCACCAGCGTGATCTGCCGGGGCAGTTTGTATCCGGCGAGGCGGCCGCGGCAGTACTCGGTGAGCTGCTCCAGCGTGACGGACGCGCCGGGGCGGGGCGCGACGACGGCGGCGACGCGCTGCCCGAACCGCTCGTCCGGAAGGCCGACGACGACCGCGTCGTACACGTCGGGGTGGTCCTTCAGCGCGACCTCGACCTCCTCGGGGTAGACCTTCTCCCCGCCCGTGTTGATCACGAGGGAGCCGCGGCCGAGGAGGGTGATGGTGCCGTCCTCCTCCAGGCTCGCGAAGTCCCCGGGGATGGACCAGCGGGTGCCGTCCGCATCGGTGAAGAACGTGGACGCTGTCTTCTCGGGGTCGTTGTAGTAGCCGAGCGGGATGTGCCCGCTGCGGGCCAGCCTGCCGACCTCCCCGGGCTTCACCACGTTCAGGTCGTCGTCCAGGACGGTGATTCCCGGCTTCATCATGAACCGGGCCGTGCCCTCCTCGGCGCCGACGGACGGCCCGCACGTGCCGGTCTCGGAGGCCCCGTAGTTGTCGAGGAACATGACGTTCGGAAGGTGCTCCTGGAGCGCCTGCTTGGCGCCCTCGGTGAGCGGCGCCCCGCCCGACGCGATCGCGAGCAGCGGGGACGTGTCGTAGCCGCCGTCCGCCAGCGCCTTCGCGACCGGCCGCGCCATCGCGTCCCCGACCAGCATCAGCACGTTCGCCTGCTCCTCGGCGAGCAGCCGCAGCGCCTTGTCCGCGTCGAACGCGCGGTCGGTGTAGAGGACGACCTTGGCGCCGCCGAACAGGCTCATGAGCGCGACCCACTGGCCTGCGCCGTGCATGACGGGCGCGCAGTCGAGGACGGCCGCCTCCGGCTGGCTCGCGTTGGCGGCCAGTTCCTCGGGGCTGCCGACCGGGTCGCCGAGGATGTTCCCGCCGCCGAGCGCGCCGAAGAAGATGTCCTCGCAGCGCCACTCGACGCCCTTCGGGTACCCGGTCGTGCCGCCGGTGTACATGATGTAGCGGTCGTCGCTGGACCGTGCCGGGAAGTCGTCGCCCGGGCCGGCCGCCGCGAGCGCCTTCTCGTACTCGACCGCGCCGGGGATCTCACCCTCCGGGCCGCCGGAGGGCGCCCCGTCCTCCAGGACGACGACGTGCCGCAGCTTCGGCAGATCGCCGCGGATCTCCTGCACCTTCGCCAGCAGCGAACGCTCGCCGATCAGCGCGACGGAGTCGGAGTCGGCGAGGACGTGCCGCAGCTCGGCGGCGACGTAGCGGAAGTTCACCGGGATCGGCACGGCGCGGATCTTGAACGCGCCGAGCATCGCCTCGATCCACTCGGCCCGGTTGTAGGACAGGATCGCGACGTGCTCGCCGGGCCGCACCCCGGCCGCCGCCAGATGGTGCCCGACCCGGCTCGCGCGCTCGCTGAGCTGCCGGTACGTCCGCCGCTCGTCCCCCGCGACCAGGGCGGGACGGTCCGGCCCGGCCTCGGCCAGGATCTCGATCAGGTCGGCCAGGTTGTAGCTTCGCGCCATGCCACGTCCTCGCGATGGTCGGGGTGGGACGGTACCGATCCTGCTCGCGTACGGCGGACGAACTCAATGCCTATTGGCATTCCGTCTAATGAGATGAGTCACACCCCACATCGCCTCATCCGGCCACTCACGGGGTCCTTACACGGCTCTTATCTGGGTACCGGCATGCTTGGCCGTAACGATTCAGTATCAGACGGGGGTAGTGGTGAGCGCAGGCGCGATGGCGTGGACCCCGCCGACGTGGGAGGAGATCGTCAGCGAGCACTCCACGAGGGTGTTCCGGCTGGCGTACCGGCTGACCGGCAACCGGCACGACGCCGAGGACCTGACGCAGGACGTCTTCATCCGGGTCTTCCGCTCGCTGTCCTCCTACAGCCCCGGCACGTTCGAGGGCTGGCTGCACCGGATCACCACGAACCTGTTCCTCGACCGGGCCCGCCGCAAGCAGCGCATCCGGTTCGACTCCCTCGGCGACGAGGCCGCCGAGCGCCTGCAGGGCCGCGAGCCGACGCCCGCGCAGGCGTACGACGACCGGCACCTGGACGCCGACATCCAGCGGGCGCTGGACGCGCTCGCCCCCGAGTACCGCGCCGCCGTCGTCCTGTGCGACATCGAGGGGCTCTCCTACGAGGAGATCGCCGCGTCCCTCAACGTGAAGCTCGGGACCGTCCGCTCCCGCATCCACCGGGGCCGCGCCCAGCTGCGCGCCGCCCTGGAGCACCGCCGCCCCGCCGAATGCGCGTAGTGACGAGCATCACTAGTGACCGCTAAGTAACTTCCGGCCTACTCTTCGGCCGTGGACATCGTCTTCGATCGCCGGGGCGAAGGCCCGCCCCTCGTCCTGCTGCACGGCATCGGGCACCGCCGCCAGGGCTGGGCGCCCGTCATGGACCTGCTCGCCGAGGAACGCGACGTGATCGCGGTCGACCTCCCCGGTTTCGGCGACTCCCCGCCGCTCCCGCCCGGCACCCCCTACACGCTCGACACCGTCATCTCCGTCCTCGCCGACTCGTTCGCCGAGCTCGGCCTGGACAGGCCGCACATCGCGGGCAACTCGCTGGGCGGCCTGTTCGCCCTCGAAGCCGCCGACCGCGGCCTCGCCAGCTCCGCGACCGGGCTGTCCCCGGCCGGCTTCTTCAACGCGGCCGAGCTGCGGTACGCCGCGTCCGTCCTGCGCGCGTCCCGCCTCGGCGCCCGCGTGCCCGACGGCGTCCTGACCCGCCTGGCCCGGTCCCCGCGCCGCCGCGCCGCGATGTTCGGCATGATCTACGGGCGCCCCGACCTGATGGACCTGGAGGCCCTCACCGGCGACGCCCGCGCGATGCGCGAGGCCCCCGGCTTCGAGCCGACCCTGCGCGCGGGCCGCACCACCCGCTTCCTCGGCTCGTGCGCGGACGTCCCCGTCACGATCGCCTGGGGCACGAAGGACCGCCTGCTCCTGCGCAGCCAGGCCATCCGCGCGCAGCGCCGGCTGCCGAACGCCCGGTTCGTCTGGCTGGAGGGCTGCGGCCACGTCCCCATGGCCGACGACCCGGCCCTGGTCGCCCGGACGCTGCTGGACGGCAGCGCCCACCCCCTCAAAACCCGGGCCGCCGCCTGATCGACGCCGCCGGGACGCCGGGTTAGCATCCGGATCATGGGCTCTGGCTATCGGATTCTCAGCGAAGACCAGGTAGAGCATTTCCTCGACCGGGGATTCGTCGTCATCAGGGACTGCTTCACCCCGGAGGCCGCCGAAGAGTACACCGGAACCATCTGGACCCGGCTCGGGTACGACCCTGACGACAGGTCGACCTGGGCGGAGCCCGCGATCCATTTGCCCGTCCATCGGGAAGTGGACATCAAGGAGTTCGCGCCCAAGGCGTGGGACGCCGTCTGCGACCTCGTGGGCGGCGAAGACCGGATCGAGCAGCCGTACAACTGGGGCGACGGCTTCGTGGTCAACCTGTCGAAGGGGTCGGAGCTGCCCTGGTCGCCGCCGACGGCCCAGTCGCCCGAATGGCACAAGGACGGCGACTTCTTCCGGCACTTCCTCGACTCGCCCGAGCAGGGCCTGCTCACGCTCGTCCTCTGGTCGGACGTCCGCCACCAGGGCGGGGCGACGTTCGTCGCCGCCGACTCGGTCGGGCCCGTCGCCCGCTTCCTCGCCGAGCACCCGGAAGGCGTCCTGCCCGACGAGTTCCCGTACCCCGACCTGGTCGGCCAGTGCTCCGACTTCGTGGAGGCCACCGGCCGCACCGGGGACGTCTACCTGCTGCACCCGTACATCCTGCACGCCAAGGCCCAGAACCTGCTCCGCCTGCCGCGCTTCATCACCAACCCCCCGGTGACCCTGGCGGAGCCGATGAGATTCGACCGGCCGGACCCGTCCCCGGTGGAGCAGGCGGTCCTTCGCGGACTGGGCGTCGACCGCTACGAGTTCACCCCGGCCGCCCCGCGGGAAGAGGTGGTCCCCGAACGCGTCCTCCGCCAGGCCCGCATGAAGGCCGAGGAGGAGGCCCGTCTCGCCGCCCGGTCCGGCTGACCGGCCGGGCGGCGGCGGTCAGGCGGCCTGGATCGTCCCCAGGACGAGCACGGCGAGGCTGAGGAGGCCGATCGAGGCGCGCAGCAGGCCGGCGCTGCGCGCTCCGCGCCGCACGCGGGCCGCGAGCGGCGCGTCGCCGGGGCGGGCCAGGGCGTCGCGGCGGAGCCGGGTCATGCGGCGCGCCTGCAGGACGCCGAAGGCGAGCGCGGCGACGAGGGCGGCGGCCAGCACGGCGGTCGCGGTGAGCGTGCCGTCCCAGGGCCGGCCGGCGGCCAGGGCCGCGCCGCTGCCGAGGGCCAGCGCCAGCGCGGTGGTCCCGACGATCAGGTAGCTGCGGCCCAGCGCGCGGAAGAACGCGACGCGGGCGGACGGGTCGAGGGTCCGGACGGTGACGCGGGCGACCACGGCGATGGCGACGAACCCGCCGACCCACACGGACGCGGCGATGAGGAGGACGCAGGCGAGGGCGACCTCGACTCCATGGGGCATTTGCACCACTCGTCTTCTCAGGGTGGGGATGGTCGTCTCTTTTTTTACAAGATTGACTGTGTAAATACAAGTCACCGTTGTGCGCTACCCCCGCGCAGGCGGCCGGTCAGGAAGGCGAGGATCTCGTCCCTGGCCCGCAGCGTGGGGTGCCCGTCCTCGTCGACGAGGTGGGCGGTGACGACGCTGTGCGGGGTCCCGACCACGTCGCGGAAGAACGGCGGCGGGTCGGCGTTGGCGGCGCCGCCCGGCAGGACGCGGCCGTCGAACGCGTCGCCGAGGAGGGCCCGGTAGGCGGCGAAGCGCTGCCCGGTGCACCAGCGGTCGCCGTCGAAGCGGTAGGCGAGGACCGTCAGCCCGTCGCGCGCCACGCGGTCCCGGATCGCGCGCGCGTCGGCGTCGCCGAGTTCGAGCGCGGCGGGGTCGTCCAGCGGCAGCGACGGGTGGTTCACGACCGGCGCGATGACGGCCGGTTCGAGCGTCATGGCGAGCGCGAAGTTGCCGGTGAAGCACAGCCCGATCGCGCCGACCCCCGGGCCGCCGCACTCGGCGTGGGCCTGGCGGGCGAGCCCGCGCAGCCACGCGGTGACGGGGCTGGTGCCGCCCCCGGCGAACGCCCGGAACTCGGCGCTGACGCACGCGCGGCGGACGACCCGCTCGCCGTCCTCCGCCGTGGGATAGGCCCCGTCCCTCCCGAAGAGCGAGGGGACGTGGACGGTGAAGCCCGCGTCGCGCACCCAGCGCGCCAGGCGGAGGACGTCGGGGCTGATGCCGGGCATCTCCGGCATCAGCACGACGGCGGGGCCGGAGCCCGCGGTGTAGACCGCCTTCCGCACGCCGTCCACGTCCACGAGCCGGCGGGAGAAGTCGGTGATCGGGTCGTCGGTGCTCATGGACGCCAGCATCGGCCGCGGGGCGCGCACGTCGGGATAGGCCAGATCGCCATGTTCAGGGGTAATCTCGCCACATGAGCGCCCTGCGGGTCGGTGTCCTGGCCTATCCGGGCTGCTTCGCGTCCGAGGTGTTCGGCGTCCCCGACCTGCTGACGATGGCGGCGCACGTCGCCGGCCCGGAGCACGACGGGTACGAGGCGGCGGTCCTCTCGCCCCGCCGCCGGGTCGCCGCGTCCGGCGGCGCGGTGCTGGCCGCCGCCCCGCTGCGCGAGGTCGACGTGCTGGTCGTGCCGGGGTTCGCGCTCGTGCCGGGCGCCGACGTGGACGCGGAGCTGGCGCCCCTCGGCCCCGAGATCGCGGCGATCCGCGCGCACGCGGCCGCGGGCGGCGCCGTCGTCTCGATCTGCGTCGGCGCGTTCCTGCTCGCCGAGGCCGGCCTGCTCGCCCGCCGCCGCGCCACGACGGCCTGGCTCCTCGCGGACGAGCTGGCCCGGCGCTGCCCGGAGGCCGACGTCCGGGCCGAGTCCCTCGTCGTCACCGACCGGGGGGTGACGACCACGGCGGCGTTCAGCGCCATGTACGACTTCGCGCTGGAGCTGATCCGCCGGCACAGCGGCCCCGGCGTGGCCCGGACGACCGCGCGCGTCGCGCTCGTGGACGACGCGAGGTCGTCCCAGGCCCCCTACGTCGACCCGCGGCTCCTCCCGCAGCCCGGAGACGCGTTCTCCCGCAGGGTGATGCGGCGGCTCGACCAGAACCTCGGCGCCCGGTACGACCTGGCCGCCCTGGCGGCGGAGTTCGGCGTCAGCACCCGTACGCTGCTGCGGCGGTTCGCCGCGGAGACCGGCCGGAGCCCGCTGGAGCACCTGCAGGCGTCGCGCGTCCGCCGCGCCCGCCACCTGCTGGAGACCACGGACCGGACGGTCGCCGCCGTCGCCGCCGCGGTCGGCTACCGGGACCCGGGCACCTTCGCCGCGCTCTTCGCCCGGCACACCGGGCGGCGCCCGGCGGCCTACCGGACGGCCTTCCGGCGCGGCTCCGGCTGAGCCGGCGCCCCGGCGCGCCCCGCCGGGAAACCGTTCCGGCGCCCGCGGAACAATCCGGGATTGACAAGTGTTTGAACCCTCAACTAACCTACGCCAGGTCGTTGAAGTTTCAAGCAACTAGCGGGAGTCATCCATGAGCATCGCCGCCGTCGCCCCCGAGCTGACCGCCGGAACCTGGAACATCGACCCGAACCACTCCGAGGTCGCCTTCGTGATCCGGCACCTGATGACCAAGGTGCGCGGCACGTTCACCGAGTTCACCGGGGCCGTGCAGATCGCCGAGGAGCTGGCGGAGTCGACCGCGACGGCCGAGATCCAGGTCGCATCGATCGACACCCGCAACCCGGAGCGGGACGCGCACGTGCGCACCTCCGACGTCCTCGACGCCGAGAAGTACCCGACCATGACCTTCGCCACCAAGGGCGTGCGCGTCGAGGACGGCGAGTACCTCCTGGACGGCGAGCTGACGATCAAGGACGTCACCCGTCCTATCACGCTCACGGTCGAGTTCAACGGCGTCGGCGAGGACCCCTGGGGCGGGACGCGCGCAGGGTTCTCCGCCGCCACCACCATCAACCGCAAGGACTGGGGCGTCGAGTTCAACGTCCCGCTGAAGGGCGAGAAGGCCCTGCTCAGCGACAAGGTCGACATCCAGCTGGAGATCCAGGCCGTCCGCGCCTGAGCGACCGCGCAGAGTCTTCGCCAAGAAGGGCCGCCCGAAACCGGGCGGCCCTTCCGCGTCTTCAGGCGCGGTCGTCCGGTTTCGCGCGGGCCAGCGGGAGGCGGAGGACGAACCGGGCGCCGGACGGGGCGTCCTCGACCCGGAGCGTCCCGCCGTGGGCACGCGCGATCTCGCGGGCGATGGCGAGGCCGAGGCCGGTACCGCCGGCGTCCCGGCTGCGGGCGGTGTCGAGGCGGGTGAACCGCTCGAAGACGCGCTCCCGGTCGGCGGGCGGGATGCCGGGGCCGTCGTCGGCGACGGTGAGCAGCGCCTGGCCGTCCAGCCGGGCCGCCCCCACCGTGACGGTGGAGCCGGCGTAGCGCTCGGCGTTGTCCAGCAGGTTGCCGAGCAGCCGGACGAGCTGCATGCGCACCCCGCGGACCGGCACCTGCGGCGCCAGTTCCGTGACGATCCGCACGGCGCCCGCGCGGCGGCGGACCTCCGCACCGGCCAGCTCGGCCAGGTCGATCGGCTCATGCACCGCCGTCCCGCCGGTGCCGATGCGGGCGAGCAGCAGCAGGTCGGTGACGATCGACTCCAGCCGGTCGGTGTCGCGCAGCGCCGACCGGACGACCTCCCGGAGGTCGTTGTCCTCGGGGTGCGCGGCGGCGTCCTCCAGGTTCGCGCGCAGGCCGGCGAGCGGGCTGCGCAGCTCGTGCGAGGCGTCCGAGGCGAACTGCCGCTGCCGCCCCACCGCCCGTTCCAGCCGGTCGAGCGTCGTGTTCGCGGTGCGGGCGAGCTGCGCGATCTCGTCCTGGCCGGGCGGCTCGGGGACGCGGCGGCTCAGGTCGGTGGCGCTGATCTCGGCCAGTTGCGCGCGGATCGCCTCGACCGGGCCGAGGGTGCGGCCGACGACCCGCCAGGTGACCCACGCGGCGGTCCCGGCGAGCAGCAGGACGCCGGCCGCGAGCACCCCCTCCAGCAGCCCGTTCACCAGATAGGACGGCAGCCGCTCCGACGCGTACACCACGACGGAGTCGGCCGCGGTGCTGACCCGGATGGCCTCGACGACATAGCAGTCGCGGCCCGGCCAGGAGCCGTGGCACTCGGTGAAGTCGCGGACGCGCAGGTTGCTCGACGGCCATAGTCTGCTCACCGGCGGACGTCCCGTGGCGGCGGCCGTGGCGTTCGCCACACGGCCGCCCGGTTCGACGACCTGGATCAGGATGCGGCCGCGGGTGTCGTCCGGGATCGTGCCCTCCAACGACCCGTCGCGGACGGCGCCGCTCACCCGGCGGGCGTCGACCTGGGTCTGCCGGAGGTGATCGGCCTCGACTTCCGCGCGCAAGCCGACGTCGGCACCGGCCGCCGTGACGCCGAAGACGAGCGCCGCGATCACGGCGGCGGCGAGCGTGTCCCTGGCCCGGATGGACCGGGGGCGCATGCGCATGCTCCCTCCCGGGCACACGTTATCCGTCGCTCACTCCCGGGGAGCCCGAAAACCGATGTCGGGTTTTCACCTTCCCTCACCGGGACATCCCGTTTTATGACGGTTCCTCCGAAGCACAGGGACGGACACATGGGCAGGGACGTGGCTTCGGTCACCATCAGTGGCGAGGACCGGCGGCGGTATCGCGAGAAGGTACGCAGGTGCCTTGACGTGCTGGCCCGCATGCTGGGCGAATCCCAGTTCGATTTCGAGCGCCCCCACATCGGGCTGGAGATCGAACTCAATCTGATCGACGCGATCGGCGATCCGCTAATGCGCAATGCGGATGTCCTCAAAGCGATCGCCGACCCGGCCTGGGCAACGGAGCTCGGCCAGTTCAACCTGGAGATCAACATTCCGCCCCGCGAACTCGGCGGGGAGAGCACCGGCGAACTGGAGACGGAGGTCCGCGACCACCTGGAACACGCTGACGGCCGCGCCCGCGAGGTCGGCGGCGGCCTCGTCATGATCGGCATCCTGCCGACGCTGCGGCGCTCCGACATCGGCGAGGAGACCCTCTCGTCCAACGCCCGCTACAAGATGCTGAACGACCAGATCTTCGCCGCGCGCGGCGAGGAGATGCGCATCGACATCGACGGCCCGGAGCCGCTGCGCATGCACGCCGACACGATCATCCCCGAGGCCGCCTGCACGAGCGTCCAGTTCCACCTCCAGGTCAGCCCCGACCAGTTCGGCGCCTACTGGAACGCCGCCCAGGCCATCGCGGGCGCCCAGGTCGCCGTCGGCGCCAACTCGCCGTTCCTGTTCGGGCACCGGCTCTGGCACGAAACCCGGATCACCCTGTTCGAACAGGCCACCGACACCCGTCCCGACGAGCTGAAGACGCAGGGCGTCCGCCCCCGCGTCTGGTTCGGCGAACGCTGGATCACGTCCGTGTTCGACCTGTTCGAGGAGAACACCCGCTACTTCCCATCACTGCTGCCGCTCTGCGACGACGAGGAGCCCCGCGAGGTCCTCGACGCCGGCCGCATCCCCGAACTCGGCGAACTCACCCTCCACAACGGGACCATCTACCGCTGGAACCGCCCCATCTACGCCGTCGTGAAGGGCCGCCCCCACCTGCGCGTCGAGAACCGCGTGCTGCCCGCCGGGCCGACCGCCGCCGACGTCGTCGCCAACGGCGCCTTCTACTACGGCGTCGTCCGCATGCTCGCCGAGGCCGACCGGCCCGTCTGGACCCGCATGTCGTTCGCCACCGCCGAAGAGAACCTCCACCGCGCCGCCCGCGACGGCCTCGACGCCACCCTCTACTGGCCCGGCATGGGCGAAGTCCCCGCCGCGGAACTCGTCCTCCGCAAACTCCTGCCCCTCGCCCACGAGGGCCTCGACCGCTGGGGCGTCGACCCGGCCCGCCGCGACCGCCTCCTCGGCATCATCGAACGCCGCTGCGTCACCGGCCAGACCGGCGCCGCCTGGCAGATCGCCACCGTCGACGCCATAGAGGAGTCCTACGGCACCCCGCGCCACGACGCCCTTCGCATGATGACCCGCTCATACGCAGAACGAACACGCGACAACGTCCCAGTGCACCTGTGGCCCATAGGGCCCTGTTAGTCCAGGGGGGCGACCCCCTGGAACCCCCGTTAGCGACGCAGGCGATCCTCGCTCCTTTGTTGCGGTCTGTCGTGCCTGTGACGGGCGTGTGCGGGGTCGCTGCGGTCGCCTGCGTCGCGCGGGCATGCCCGTGGCCGCCGCTTCGGTCGGTGGCCACGGCTCAGATCTGGTCCAAGAGGGTTTGATCGTGCTCGTCCAAGAAGCGGCTGTGCTAACCCAAGGGGCGACTCCCCTGGAACCCCGGTACGAGCGGGGTGGGGCGATGTCGTGGGGGTGGGGGCGATCTTCACGAGTCCTGCACAATTCGGGCTCGTTGTGTGCATAGCGGGCTCTTAGAGTCTGGGGCGTGACTGCGAACGAGACTCGGGTGCTGGTGGTCGAGGACGAGCCGACCATCGCGCGGGCCGTGGCGGACCGTCTGGCGGCCGAGGGCTTCGGCGTCGAGGTGGCCGGGGACGGGCCCTCGGCCGTCGAGCGGGCGCGCGGCTACGAGCCGCATCTCATCGTGCTGGACGTGATGCTGCCCGGGTTCGACGGCCTGGAGGTGTGCCGGCGCGTGCAGGCGGAGCGTCCCGTGCCGGTGCTCATGCTGACGGCGCGGGACGACGAGACCGACCTGCTGGTCGGGCTCGGCGTCGGCGCCGACGACTACGTGACCAAGCCGTTCAGCATGCGGGAGCTGGTCGCCCGCATCCGGGCGGTGCTGCGGCGGGTCGAGCGGCCCGCGATGGACGCGGCGCCCGGCGGGGCGAAGCGGGTCGGAGCGCTCGAGGTCGACGAGCGGGCCCGGCGGGTCCGCCGCGACGGGCGCGAGGTGCACCTCACGCCGACCGAGTTCGATCTGCTCACCTGCCTGCTGCGCAACCAGGGGGCGGTGCTCACCCGCGCGGTCCTGCTGGAACAGGTGTGGGACTGGGCGGACGCGTCCGGGACCCGGGTCGTCGACAGCCACGTCAAGGCGTTGCGCAGGAAGCTGGGGCAGGGGCTGATCCGGACCGTGCACGGCGTCGGCTACAGCTTGGAGGTCGCGCCGTGACCCCCGTCGTCCACAGGCTGTGGGCGCGGCTGCCCCGGCCGCTGGACCCGCTCCGGTCGATCAAGGTGAAGTTCGGCGTGGTGGTCGTGGTCACCGCGTGCGTCGCCGTGCTGATCGTCCTGTGGGGCTATCCGTTGGGGTTCCGGGCGCGGCAGACGATGCCGGTCGGCGTGCTGATCTCGCTGGGGGTGATCCAGCTGCTCGCGCACGGGATGACCGCGCCGCTGCGGGAGATGACGGCCGCGGCGCGGGCGATGGCGCGCGGCGACTACAGCCGCCGGGTGCGGGCCACGTCGCGGGACGAGGTCGGCGAGCTGGCGCAGGCGTTCAACCGGATGGCCGCCGACCTCGCCGAGGTCGAGCGGCAGCGCCGCGAGTTCGTCGCCAACGTGTCGCACGAGCTGCGCACGCCGATCAGCGCGCTGCGGGCCGTCCTGGAGAACGTCGCGGACGGGGTCACGCCCGCCACGCCCGAGGTCCTCGAATCGGCGCTCGACCAGACCGAGCGGCTCGGGCGCCTCGTCACCCAGCTCCTCGACCTGTCGCGGGCCGAGGCGGGCGCGGCGGTCCTGGACCTCGCGGACATCGACGTCGCCGCGTTCGTGGACGACGTCGCGGCCGAGGCCCGCGCGAGCCACCCCGAGGCCGAGTTCGCCACCGACGTGACGCCCGGCCTGCGGGCCGTCGCCGACCGCGACCGGCTCCACCAGGTCGTCGCGAACCTGCTCGACAACGCCGCCAGGCACGGCCCGGACGGGCGTCCCATCACCGTCACCGCCCGTCCCGCGAACCAGCCCGGCGGTCTGGTCATCGAAGTGGCCGATGAGGGACCCGGCATACCGCCCGAGGAGCGCGCCCGCGTGTTCGAGCGCTTCTCGCGCGGCTCGGTGTCCGGACCCGGGACGCCGGGCGGCGGCACCGGGCTCGGCCTCGCCATCGCCAGCTGGGCCACCGACCTGCACGGCGGCGACATCACCGTCCTGGACACCCCGAGCGGCTGCCGCATCCGCGTCATGATCCCCCCGAACATCGGAGAACCCGCATGACCACCCCGCCCACGGACCCCGCCGAGAAGCCGCCCGGAGAACCGAGTGAATCCGGCGGCAAGCCGGTAGAAGCCGCCGTACCGAGGGCCATGCCGGGTGGTGGGCACGCGGTAGGGGGCGGGTTTGCGCCTCCCGGGGTGGTTTACCAGGGGCAGCCGGCGCGCCAGGGTGTGCCTTACGGGGTGCCGGCCGGGTACGCGCCGCCGCAGTTCGCCTATCAGCCGACCAAGATCGAGAAGGCCTTCCGGGCGTGGAAGCGGCCCGCGCGGCCCATGTCGGCGTCGCTCGTGGCGGGGGTTCTCGTCGCCGGGGTGATCGGGGCCGTCGCGGTCGGGCCGCAGTTGCGGGAAGGGCTGCTCGGGGTCGGCGTCGTGATCGCGGGCGCGGCCGTCGCCTACGTGGCGGGGGCCTCGGCCTGGTCGGCGGGGCGGATCGTGCGGTCCGGGCCCAAGCGGCGGGTCAACCGGACCGCGATCGTGTTCGGGGTGCTCGCCGTCGTGTTGCCGGCGATCGCGGCGGTGCGGGAGGCGGAGTGGGTCGTCGTTCCCGCGCTGCTGCTCGCCGTCGCGCTCGGCTCGTACGCGGCGTCCGGCGGGAGGTCGTGGCCGGAGGTCCTGTTCGGCGGGCTCGCGGTCGTGCCCGCGGCCGGGGCCATGCTGCCGTGGGCCGCGCGCGGCGCGTACGGGGCGGTGACGTCCGAGAAGGGCAACGCGTGGCCGGTCATCAGGACGGGCGCCATCGCGGCCGGGCTCGTCGCGGTGTTCGGCGGGCTGTTCGTCGGGGCGGACGCCGCCTTCGGCAGCCTCGCCGCCGGGCTCGTCCCCGAGGTGTCGGCCGCCTCGGTCGTCGTGTACGGGTTCGCGGGCGCCGCGACGCTGGCGCTGGCGTCCGCCGGCGCGTACCTCGGGCAGGCGCCGCCGCCGCTGCGGCTGCTGAGCCCGGAGCCCGGAAAGCCCGCCGGGCGGTGGTCGTGGGCGGTGCCGATCGCGGCGCTCGACCTGCTGTTCCTGGTGTTCTGCGCCATCCAGGCCGGGGTCTTCCTCGCCGACGACAAGGACGCGCTGCTGCGCTCGACCGGCCTCACGTACGCCGAGTACGCCAGGCAGGGGTTCTTCCAGCTCGTCATCGTGACCGTGCTGGTGCTGGCGGTCGTCGCGGTCGCGAAGCGGTACGCGCCGGAAGGCAGCCGCGGCCTGGTCCGGGGGCTGCTCGGGCTGCTGTGCGCGTTGACGCTCGTCGTCGTCGCCGTCGCCCTGCGCCGGCTCTACCTGTACGAGCAGACCTTCGGCTGGACGAGGCTGCGGCTGTGGGTGCACGCGTTCGAGCTGTGGCTCGGGTTCGTCGTGGTGCTCGTGGCGGTCGCCGGCGTCGTCAAGGGCCGGGTCGCCTGGCTGCCGCGCGCCGTCGCCGCCGGCGGGGCGATCGCGATGATCCTGCTCGCGGTGCTCAACCCCGACCGGTTCATCGCCGAGCACAACGTCGCCCGGTACGCGGAGACCGGCAAGATCGACGTCCCGTACCTGCGGAACCTGTCCGCCGACGCGGTGCCCGCGCTGGACGCGCTGCCCGAACCGGCGCGCAGCTGCGCGCTGCGCCGGATCGCGGTCGAGCTCGACGGGGACGAGCCGGCCATGAGCGCCAACCTGTCGCGGGCCGAGGCCCGGGAGATCCTTGGGCGGCGGCCCGTCGACGAGACGGCGGACTGCGTCAGTCCGTCTCGTCCATGAGGAGCAGGGCGTAGGCGGCGATCGTCGAGTCGTCGGTGATCCGGCCCTCCCGGATCAGCGCCCTGAACTCGGCGCGGGAGAACCACTTCTGCCGCATGTCCTGCTCCTCGGGCTCCCGGTCGGCCTCCCCGGCCGCCAGGTCGGACGCCACGAAGATGTTGAAGCCCTGCCCGCTCGTCCCGTGCGAGCAGTTCAGGCGCCCGAGGTGCTTCAGCCTCCCGGCGCGCAGGCCCGTCTCCTCGGCGAGCTCGCGGCGGGCCAGCTCCTCCGGGTCGGCGTCCCGGCGGCCGGGCAGCGAGCCCTGCGGGAAGCTCCACGTGCGCTTCCCGATCGGGTACCGGTACTCCTCGACGAGGTGGAACCCGTCGCCCTCCAGCGGGATGACCAGCACGAAGTCGGGTTTGTCGACGACGCCGTAGATGCCGCGCGAGCCGTCCAGCCGCTCGACCTCGTCCTCCCGGACGACCATCCACGGGTTCTCGTAGACGACGCGGGTGCCGACCTGGCGGACCGCGGGCTCGTCGTTCGCGTCCCGGCTCATGCTCACGCTCCCGACCCGTAGCGGTAGACGAGTTCGTGCCGGTCGCCGACCACCACCCGGTGGGTGACCTCGATGACGCGGTCGTCCTGGTCGTAGGCGCGGCGCCACAGGGTCAGGACGGGCTGGTCGGGGCCGATCCGCAGCGTCTCCTGCTCGTCCGCGCGCGGGAGCCGGCACGTCACCGACTCCTCGAACGTGATCCGGCGGCCCGCCTCCTCCAGCCGCGAGTAGAGGCCGCCCGGCCCCGTGTTGACCTCGCGCAGCACCGGGATCCGCTCCACGATCTCGGGGATGATCCAGGTCGTCGCCGTCTGGACGGGCGGCTCCCCCTCGACGCCCTGGACGCGCGCCCGCTCCAGCACCCGCGTCCCGACGGGGACGTCCAGCCGGGGCGCGAGCCGCTCGTCGGCCTCGACCTCGGTCACGGTGGTCCGCGTGAACGGCCGGCGCCCGTCCTTCTGCGCCGACACGTGGAAGCCGCGCCACTCGCCGACCTGCCGGGTGATGTCGGCGGCCGCGCGCCGCACCTTCGGCGCCGCCCGGACCTGCGCGCCCGCGCCGTGCCGCAGCTGGACGAGGCCGGCCTCGGCCAGCATCCGCAGCGCCCGCCGGACGGTGGAGCGGTCGGCGCCGTACTCGCTCGCGAGCCGCCGCTCGGACGGCAGCCAGGCGCCCGGATCCAGCTCGCCCTCGACGATGCGGGCGGCGAGCGCGTTGGAGATCACCTGTGCCTTCGTGGGGGGTCGCGGCATACCAGATCCTGCTCCGGGTCAGTGCACTGACCTCACACCGTACAGATCCCACCGGTCGCGGCACCGTTCCGGGGTTCCGCCGAACGCGTTGTGGGCGGTGCGTGGTAGCCCTATGGTAGACCTACCATAGACCGACCGAGGGAGCCCCGGACGATGTCGGTGATCATGTGCATGCCCGGCTGGCACAGCGAACGCTCGGACAAGGGCCTGCGGGCCACCCGGATCACCCAGTTGTCGGACTACCAGCTCCTCAACGGCTGCCTTGAGGAGATCGTCGCATCGGACGAGGGCGAGCTGTGGCTGCTCTGCGACGCGCAGACCCGGCTCGCCGAACGCGTCGCCACCGCCGAGCGCCTGCGGGCGTCGCGGCGGAACTAGGAGCGGCGGAAGCTGACGACCTCGCCGGAGTCGCCGACCGCCTCGCGGGACGGCGGGATGATCCGCTCCCCCGCGTTGTCGGCGAGCAGGGCGCGGGCGCGCAGCACGATCTCCAGGTCGAAGCGCAGGTCCGGGTCGAGCAGCTGGTCGCCGAACAGCTCCTCAAGCTGGCGGAGCCGGTACCGGACGGTCTGCGGGTGGACGTGCAGCCGCATCGCGACCTCGTTGGCGTTGCGGCCCGACTGCAGCCAGGCCAGCAGCGTCTCGGCGAGCCGGTCCTGCTGGCTCGGCCGCAGGTGCGCGAGCGGCGCGAGGCGCAGGTCGGCGAGCGAGGTGATGAGCCCCTCGTCCTGGAACAGGATCAGCGTGGACATGTGCTCCACGCTGCGGATCACGCCGCTCTCCGCCTCGATGACGCCGCGCTGGACGAGGCACAGCGTCTTGCGCGCCCACTGGATGGAGCGGGCCGCCTCCATCAGCGGGACGGTCGGGCCGACGACGGCGAGCGTCCCGGCCAGCGCGCGGTCGACGAGCTTGGCGCGGCCGGGGCCGTCCGGGTCGGGGATGATCAGGCTGGGGGTGCGGCGGGTGAGGTCGGCGAGCACGTCCGGCGGGAACGCGGGCTGCCGGGAGTCCTGGTGGTGCCGGCCGAGCGCGACCGCGGCGATCGTCCGCGGGATGGGCCAGTGCGCGGCGGCGGCGAGGTCGGCGATCGCCTCCTGCGCGGCCGGCGGGTCGGCGAACAGCAGGTCCAGCAGGCGCTTGCGGCGGCGCTGCATCTCGCCCGCGACGGCGGCCTTGGCCTGCGAGAACCCTTCGGCGGCGGCGTGCGCCAGCTCGTCCTGGAACTGCATCAGCACCTCGCCGACGGCGCCGAGCGTGCGCGGCGACACCCCCAGCGCCTCGGCGCCCTCGGTCAGCCGCCGCCACGCCACCATGCCGCCGACCCGCATCGCGGTCTGCATGGCGTCGAGGCTGCGGCCCTCGCCGGCCTCGCCGCGGCCGATGGCGCGGAAGAAGTCCGTCACGGGGGCGGGATCGTGCGCCGGGTCGGCCACCCGGTCCACGAAGTAGTGGAGGACGCGCTCGACGGCCAGCCGCAGGGTGCCAGAGTAGGAGCCGTCTCCGGGGCGGTCGTACTCCCTGACGCGCGTCTGGATCTCCTGGATCATGTCGTCCGCGACCTCGTCGAGGTGCGGCCGCATGTGGTCCGCCAGTTCCCTGGGCAGATCCGCCCACGGGCGCCCGTTAGTGGTCGAACCGTCGTTCGCCACAGAACCTCCCCTGCTCCGTCCCCCAGCGTTGCGCGCCGTACACAGGGGGTAATTAGTTACTTATGGGATCTGTGTGAGGCAAATCATGACCCGTGGGATGCCCGGGCGCAAAGTCTAGGTCGACTTTCGACCAGCTTCGGCCGACCGAATGACAAAGAACCGACACGTCGGAAACGCCTTCCCTGACATCGCGCGCCCGAACGCGGCGGCCCCGCCCCGGTCCCGCCGGACCCAGGCCCTCCCCGGCAAGTACTTGACGCAGCGGAAAGTAGAAAGTACTTTCCATAGCGGCAAGTACTTCTCAGGGAAGCAGGCCCCATGAACGAGTTCACCGACCCCGCCGACGCCCTCGCCGCGATCGAGCGGACGCAGCAGCGGGCCTACGCCGGGCAGCGGCTCCCGCTCTGGTACGTCCCGGGCGTCGTCTCCCTCGGCACGGCCGCCGCGATCGCCGCCGAGGCGGACGGGGCGGCGCGGATCGCCCTCTCGGTGGCGGCCGTCGCGGGGATCGGCGCGCTCGTCGGCGCGCTCTCCGCCCGCATCCGCATCAAGTTCCGCCCGCGCGCGTGGACGCCGAAGGCCGCCGCCCTGATGGCGCTCTGGATCGCCTCCCTCTTCGCCGTCTGGGGCGCGGTCCCGCTCGCCGCCGGCGTGTTCACCGGCTCGGCGGTCTGGCAGAAGGCGATCGCGGGCGCCGTCACCGCCGGCTACGCGCTGGCGACCACCCGCTGGGCGGAGGACCTGGTGCTGGCGCGGCTGGCCGGGAAGGTGGTCCGGTGAACCTCGACCCGGTGATCCACACGCCGGCGCGCCTGCAGATCGTCGCGCTGCTGGCCACCGCGACCGAGGCCGAGTTCGCGTTCGTCCGCGACAGCCTGGAGATGAGCGACTCGGTCGTGTCCAAGCACGCGAGCGCGCTGGAGAGGGCCGGCTACGTCGAGATCCGCAAGGGCTACGTCGGCAAGCGCCCCCGCACCTGGTTCAAGCTCACCCCGGAGGGGCGGCACGCGTTCGACGAGTACGTCACCAGCCTCCAGAAGATCGTCGGGCGCCCCCTCGCCGACATCCCGGAGGACCGCTAGAAAACCGCCGCGACCGGCATGGCGGCGGGCCGCCCGGAGCCGCCTCGGCCGGCGTGGTGGCCGGGCGCGGACGGGGACATAATCGGGGCCATGCGCGTGGGGGTGGCCCATCACTTCGGCTGGGCCGTCGCGGTCACGGCGGCCGGCCGGCAGGTGGCGGACCGCCGGAGGATCCGGCTGGTCGAGCCGGGCCTGCCGGCGGCGCCGATCCACTACGAGAGCGCGCGCCTCGACGACGCGGCGGCCGCGGACCTCGTGCGGAGGGTACGGGCGTCGGCCGCCCGCGCGACGTCGGCCTCGCTGGACGAACTCGCCTCCGGCCTGCCCGGCCCGGTCCTCTCCATCTCGCTGCGCGCCTGGCCGCTCGACTTCCCCGACGACATCGCCGTCCTGCGCCGCGCCCCGTACGAGTCGCGGGCGGACTCCGTCATGTACCGGCAGATCCTGGCCGAGCAGGCGCGTGCGCGCGGCTGGGCCGTCCACCTCTTCGACGCCGGCGCCGTGGAGAGGCAGGCGGCCGAGATCCTCGCCGAGCACGCGGACGAGGTCCTGCACGGCCCGCGTGCCGCGCTCGGGCCGCCCTGGACGAAGGACCACCGGATCGCGCTCGCCGCGGCGATCGTGGCCGGCGAACGCCCCGTCGCACCGGACGGCCGGGAGCTCCGCGGCGCGTGATTCAGCCCTGCACCGGCGCGCCGGCCGCCGCGGACCTTCCGTCGTCGGTCCGGGCGGCGATCGCGTGGATGACCGCGGCCATGTCGAGCGGGCCGTGGCCCATGGCCTGGGTCTCGCGGTAGAGGGCGTGGCAGGCGTCCAGAACGGGTGAGGCGATCTCCGCCCGCCGGGCGGCCTCCGCGATCAGGCGGTTGTTGTCCAGGACGTTGGTGATGGACGCCTGCACGGAGAAGTCGCGGGCCAGGAGCTTGCGGGCCTTGGCGCGGGAGACGGCGCTGGCCATCGGCCCGGCGTCCAGGACGTCCAGGAGGCGCCGCCGGTCCAGGCCGTGCCGGTCGGCGAAGTGGAACGCCTCCGCCAGGCCGGTGACCATCGTGATCAGGAACAGGTTGACCGCGAGCTTCATCTGGAGGGCCTGCGGGACGGGCCCGCAGACGAACGTCCGGCTGCACATGGGCGCCATCAGGGGGCGGACGGCGTCGACGGCGGCGGGGTCGCCGGCCAGCATCGCGACCAGGTCGCCCGTCTCGGCAGGCCCGCGCGAGCCGGACACGGGGGCCTCGACGTAGCGGCCGCCGGACGCGCGGACGTCGGCTTCCAGGCCGCGGGAGTACTCCGGCGAGGTCGTTCCCATGTGGACGATCACGCGGCCCGCGACGTTCGCCGCGAAGCCGGGGGTGCCCCGCCCGAGGGTCGCGTCGATGGCGGGGGCGTCGGCCAGCATGAGGAGCACCACGTCCGCGCGCCGGCACGCCTCGGCCGGGCCGGACGCCACGGCCGCGCCCGCGGCGCGCAGCTCGCCGCACCTGGCGGGGGTGCGGTTCCAGACGATCAGGCGGGTCCCCGCGCGGGCCAGGTTGAGCGCCATGGGCCGCCCCATGACGCCGAGTCCGATGAATCCGACGTTCGTGTCCACCTTCGCCTCCGGTTCCGGGCTGATCCGTGCTCCGCCAGGGGTGGCGGCGGAGCACACGCGGGGACGGTCCGACCTTGCCGATTATGACAGCGGTCATGATAATGGTCCAGGTGAAGCCGGAAATGGACGACCGAGATCCTCGGGAGCGCATGGTCTTCAGCGCCGCGCAGCTCATCCGCCGGGACGGGGTCACCGCCACGGGGCTGCGCGAGGTCGCCGCCCACGCGGGCGCGCCGCGCGGGTCGCTGCAGCACTACTTCCCCGGCGGCAAGGAGCAGCTGGTGAACGAGGCCGTGGAGTGGGCCGGACGCTATGCCGCCGGGCGCATCGACCGCTTCGTGGCGCAGCTGTCCCGCCCCACCCCCGGAGGGCTCTTCGCGGCGATGGTGCGGCAGTGGACGGACGAGTACCGGTCGGCGGGGTTCGCGGGCGGCTGCCCGGTGGCGGCGGCGACCGTCGACTGCGCCGAGTCCGTCGCCTCCACGCAGGCCGCCGCGGCCGCCGCGTTCGCGTCCTGGCGCCGCCCGATCGCCCGGGAGCTGGCCGCGATGGGCGTCCCGTCCCGCAAGGCCGGTGCGCTGGCGATCCTGATGGTCAGCGCACTGGAGGGCGCGATCTTGATGGCCAAGGCGGAGCAGAGCGTCCGCCCCCTGACGACCGTCGCCCGTGAACTCGGCCCCTATCTGGACTCCTGCGTCGAGGCGACATCAGGCGAGGAAGTGCTCTAGGACCAGGTAGGCCCCCAGGGCGGTCATCGCGGCGCCGGACAGGCGGGCGGTGAGGCGGCCCGCGGCCGGGTGCCCGTCCAGGACGGTCCGGGCGAGGATCCCCAGGCAGAGGTAGAAGGCCGCGCAGGTGGCCGTGAACGTCAGGCCGAGGACGCCGATCTGGCCGGCGACGGGCCAGTCCCCGCGGGGGTCGGTGAACTGGGGCAGCAGGGCCAGGAAGATAAGCAGGCCCTTGGGGTTGAGCCCGCTCACGCCCATGCCGCGCAGGAACACCGGCCAGCCGGCGCCGGACGCCGCCTGCGGATCGGGCCCGGCCGTGCGCGCGAAGGTCGTCGCGCCGTGCCACATCAGGTAGGCGCCGCCGGCGAGGGTGAGGGCGCCCAGGACGGACGGCGAGCCGGCGACCAGGGCGCCGACGCCCGCCGCGACGACGAGGGTCACGGCGGCGTACCCGGCGGCCAGGCCGCCCACGGCGGGCACGACGGAGCGGCTCCGCACGCCGGCGCCGAGGGTGAACGCCCAGTCCGCGCCCGGAACGGCGATGAGCAGCAGCGCGACCGCCCAGAAGGCGAGCACGGAACCGGCCGCCATGATTTCCCCTCCCGTAGCCGCCATGGGGGAAGGGTATTTTTGATGGACCCGAAAGTGTTCCCGTATTTGGCGCTGACTCACCGGGGCCTTGGAAGGATTTTCTTTATGGACGCGATCGACCGGAAAATCCTTGCGGTACTCCAGGAGGACGGCCGCCTGACGATCACGGATCTGGCGGCGCGGGTCGGGCTGAGCGTCTCGCCGTGCCACCGGCGGCTGCGGGAACTGGAGCGCAGCGGCACCATTCGCGGATACCGGGCGGTCGTCGACGCCGCCGCTCTCGGGCTGACGTTCCAGGCGCTCGTCTTCGTCACCATGCGGCAGGAGGACCGGGAGACGCTGCTCGGTTTCGAGGAGGCGGTGGCCCGCGTACCGGAGGTCGTCCAGGCGCAGCGGCTGTTCGGCGACCCCGATTACCTGCTGCGCATCGTGACCGCCGATCTGACCGCGTACCAGGAGCTGGAGGACGACGTGCTGAGTGCGCTTCCCGGCGTGCAGCGGCTCAACTCCACGCTCGTGATGAAGCACGTCGTCGACGAACGGCCGCTGCCCACCTGAGCGGCGTCCACCGGCGGACGGCGCGGCGGCCGCCGGCGCCATGAGGAATCATCTCCGGCGCCGCCATGGTTCATTTTTCAACCGCCTTCAAACGGAACAGAAGATCCCGTCAAGGGGCGATGGCCATTTCACCCTGTGTCATCCTTGCTGATCAGCAGACGTAAACCGCGCTCGGGTCGCGTAAGTGCGAGAAGGGGTTTACGCAAGGCCCGTTGATGACCATGTCCGGCCATTAAGCCGCTGACCGGCCATTCTTGACTCGTGTTCCGACAGAACCGGGCTAGGCTGCTGCCTCATCATTCTCTTCGGTCTCCCTGGCGCCCGTATCACGAGTGCCCTGCATGCCAGCCGCCGGCCCGCGGCACATTCCCCGCCAATGCACGGGCACGTCACGCTTCGCCCGGGAACGCGAAGAGCCCCGAACAGAGGAGAAGGGCAATGCGCGCAAGTCGGCTGGCTGCGGTGGGAATCGCTGCGGGCTCCATGATGCTCGGAATGGCGGCGCCCGCACTCGCCACCCCGGACCCGGTCACCCCCGGTGCGTTCTGCGACACGCTCAATGACACCGGCAAGACCACCAAGGGCACGCCCATGGTGTGCAAGCCGGACGAGAACGGAAAGCTGCGGTGGGTCGCGGCCGGCCCCGGTGACGAGCCCGGCGGCGACCCCAGCGAGTCGCCCAGCCCGAGCCCGACGCCGACGAAGCCGGCGTTCAAGTTCGGCTACGACAAGGTGAAGCTGTCCAGCCTGCGCGTCGCGCCGGGCTACAAGACGACGTTCACCGTGACCTGCCCGACGTCGGTCGTCATCACCGGCAACGGCTACACGCAGAACCCGCTGCCGGTGAAGAAGACCGGCGACGACACCTGGACGGCCACCGGCACGTTCCGCAGCAAGCTGCCGGACCCGACGACCGCCACGGTCGCCTGCAAGGGCTACGGGTCGGTCAGCTACAGCACCCGGCCCGACAAGGGCGGGAACGGCGGCGGCAACGGCGGCGGCGGCACGATGAAGCCGAAGACGCCGAAGATCCCGTCCGGCCGCATCGACACCGGTGACGGCAGCATGTACATGAGCGGCGGGAACTCGTCCGCGCCGCTGCTGGCCGCCGGCTGGGGCGTGCTGATGGCCGCCGGCCTCGGCGCGGTCGCGCTGCGCCGCCGGACGGTCCGGGAGCGGTCGTAACGTTGCCGGAACTGCCTGCATCGGCCGCCGGCCGCCGCGCCGCGGGCGCGGCGGCCGGCGCGCTGCTCATCGGACTGCTGTTCAGCGGCTGCGGGGGCGACGGGGGCGGGGACGCCGCGGCGTCCGGCACCCCCGAGCCCGCCGCGGCGCAGCCGACCGGCGCGACCACGCCCGCGTCCAACGTCCATCCCATGACGCAGTCGCCGCCGACGAAGATCGCCATCCCGAAGATCGGCGTGTCGGCCCCGGTGGGCTCGATCGGGCTGCTGCCCGACGGGCGCGTCGAGGAGCCGCCGCTGAGCAAGCCGAACCTGGCCGGCTGGTACGAGGAGGGCGTCACGCCGGGCGAGATCGGCCCGGCGGTGATCCTCGGCCACGTCGACGCCAACGGCAAGCCGGCGGTGTTCTACCGGCTGAAGGAGCTGAAGCCCGGCGACAAGATCCAGGTGGGCCGCAAGGACGGCTCCACCGCGACGTTCGCCGTGCAGAAGGCCCAGCGGGTCGACAAGGACGCCTTCCCGCACAAGAAGGTGTTCGGCGAGTCGCTCGACCACGCGTCCCTGCGGCTGGTGACGTGCGGCGGCGCGTTCGACCCGAAGATCGGCCACTACAAGGACAACCTGATCGTCTACGCCAGGCTGGTCGGTTCCTGACCGCGCCCCGGCGCGGCGACGCGCCGGGACGATGAACGCCCGCCGGAGCATGACCGGCGGGCGTTCTGCCGTCCGCGGACGGGCGGTACGGGCGGTTCAGCGGCGGTAGAGGCCGAGCTTCTCCTCGCCGATCTTCTCGCGCAGGGCCGGGTCGTCCACGCCCTGGCCCTCCTCGGCGGCGCCGCACAGGACGGCGACCTTGCCGACGTGCTGGTTCGTCTGGACCGCGCGGGTCGCCTCGGCGGCCTGCTCCAGCGGGAACGACCGGGACAGCGTCGGGTGGATCATCCCGAGGCCGATCAGGCGGTTCACCTCGACGGCCTCGTGGTAGTTGAAGCCGTGCGAGCCGATGATGCTCTTGAGCCGCATCCACAGGAACCGGTTGTCGTACTCGTGCTTGAAGCCGGTGGACGACCCGCACGTGACGATCTTGCCGCCGCGCTTGGCGACGTAGACGGACGCGCCGAACGTCTCGCGGCCGAGGTACTCGAACACGATGCCGGGGTCCTCGCCGACGAGGCCGCGGATCGCCTCGCCGAGGATGCGGCCGGCCTTCGGGTGCCGCATGCCCTGCTCGCCGAGGTTCAGCTCGTTGCGGTTGATGACGTGCTCGCAGCCCTGCGCCCGGACGAGGTCGGCCTTCTCGTCCGACGACACGACGCCGACCGGGATGCCGCCGCCGTTCTTGACGAGCTGCGTCGCGAACGAGCCGAGCCCGCCGGTCGCGCCCCAGATCAGCACGACGTCGCCCTGCTTCATGCGGGCGCCGTGCGTCCCGACGAGCATCCGGTAGGCGGTGGCGGCGCAGAGCGTGTTGGAGCCCGCCTCCTCCCAGGTGAGGTGCGCGGGCTTGCGGATCAGCTGGTTGGCCTTGACGATGCAGTACTCGCCGAGCGCCCCGAAGTTCGTCTCGAAGCCCCACGCGAGCTGGGTCTCCGACATCATGCCGTCGTCGTAGGAGCCGTGGTCCTCCTCGTCCACGTAGGACGGGGACAGGACGACCTTGTCGCCGACCTTCCAGTGCTTCACGCCCGCACCGGTGCGGACGACGACGCCGGCGCCGTCCGACCCGAGGATGTGGTACGGCAGGTCGTGCCGGGCGCCGTACCAGCCCTGCCGGCCGAACTTCTCCAGGAACGCGAACGTCGGCACCGGCTCGAAGATCGCCGACCAGACCGTGTTGAAGTTGATCGCGGCCGACATCACCGCGACGACGCACTCGTCGGGCGCCAGCTCGGGCATCTCGACCTCGCCGACGTGCATGGAGCGGCGCACGTCCTTGTCGGCCTGGCCCTCGAAGATGCCGACCTCGTCCTTGAGGGTGAACGCGGCGCGGAAACGGGTCGGCAGGTCGATCTCCTGCAGCTCGGGGCCGCTCGCGCCGGCGCGGACGGCGTCGAGCAGCTCATGGGACGAGCCAGGGTGGGCCATGGGTGTCCTCCGTGGAACGACGGGGTTCGGCTGGGCCCTCAGCGGGCCGTGGTTGACGTGAGGACGGCGTCGCTCTCCCGCCGTCCGGCCAGCCGGCCCTCCAGGTGCGCGGCGAGAACCTCCACACCCGGCGGGTCGAGCAGGTTGAGGTGATGCGCCCCGGGGATCGTGACGATCTCCAGGTCGGAGCAGAGCCCGCCGAAACCGTTGGTCCCGTCGAGCACGTAGCGGGCATCCCGGACGGCCCAGGGGGTCTCCTCGGGCGCGTGGTAAAGGATGACCCTGCCGTCGTACGGCTCGGGCCGGTACGCCTCCAGGGAACGCGTGTCCTGGTGCGACGTGAGCTGGTGGGTGAGGGCCGCCGGCGGGATGTAGTCCACGAGCGGCGCCGCGCGCTCCATGACGAGCGCGAACTGGGCCTCCTCGTCCAGGCCGGACAGCTCCTCGTAGGTGAGGGTGACGTCCAGGCCGTAGGTCTCGTTGATGTAGTCGGCGAACGCGGAGAAGCGGCGGGCGAGGGTGTCGGACTCGTCGTCCACCGGCAGCGGCAGGCCCGCGTCGAACAGCGCGACGAACTCGACCTCGCGGCCGGCCGCGGTGAGCTGCCGGGCGGTCTCGTAGGCGAGGACGCCGCCGAACGACCAGCCGCCGAGCCGGAACGCGCCCTCGGGCTGCGCCTCCCGCAGGTGCCGGACGTAGCGGGCGGCGCGCTCCTCGACGGACGGCGCGTCTTCGAACCGCTCCAGCCCGTACACCGGCTGGTCGTCGCCGAGCAGGTCGACGAGCTGCCGGTAGCAGGCGGTGGTGCCGCCCGCGGGGTGCGCGATGAAGATCGGCCGCCGGGTCCCGGAGGGCTTCAGCGGGCGGACGGTCTGCCGCGCCGCCTCCTCGTCCGCGGCGCGGATGTACTCGGCGACGTTCTCCGCCGTCGGGACCTCGAACAGCTCGCCGCGGGTGGCCTCGGCGCCCAGTTCGGCGCAGACGAGCGCGACGACCTGGTCGGCCTGGTGCTCCTGCCCGCCGAGGTCGGCGAAGAAGTCGGCGGTGACGCCGACGCGGTCGAGGCCGAGGACGTCCTCGAAGATGCGGACCGCGAGCCGCTCGGCGGCGTCGCGCGGCATGACGTACCCGGACTCGGCGTTCGAGACGGCGGTGGGGGCCGGGGCGCCGGACAGGCCGAGCTCGCCCGCCGCCCACTCCTCGAACACGTTCACGCTGGCGCCCTGCAGGAGGACCGACGCGGGGACGGTCAGCCCGAGGTCGTGCTCGACGCCGCTCTTGATGCGGACCGCGACGAGCGAGTCGAGGCCGAGGTCGGTGAGCGGGACGGCCGGGTCGAGGCGCTGCGGGTCGAAGCCGAGGACGGCCGCGATCCGGTGCCGGACCCGCGCGGCGATCATCTTGCGGGCGGTGGCCGGGTCGAGGTCCTTGAGCGCCGCCACGCCGGGCCAGTCGCCCGCGTCGGCGGCGCCGGCCTCGGCGGCCGCCTCGGTGAGCGCCGCGAAGTACGGCATGTCGCGGATCTCGGGGAAGAGGCCCACCGCCGTGACCGGGTCGAACCGCAGCACGCCCGTCGCCGCCATGTCGTGGGCGAGCAGCGCTTCGAGCGCCTCCGCGCCCTCGGCCGGGCTGATCGGGTCGATGACGGTCACCGCGGTCTCGGCGGCCCCGCCGACCTGCGACCAGGTGCCCCAGTTGACGGTGGTGCCGGGCAGCCCGCGGGCGCGCCGGTGGGCCATCAGCGCGTCGACGGCGGCGTTCGCGGCGGCGTAGGCGCCCTGGCCGGGCGAGCCGAGCAGCGCCGCGGCGGAGGAGTGCGCGACGAACCAGTCGAGGTCGAGGTCCCGGACCGCCTCGCTGAGCCGGCGCGCGCCCTCGACCTTCGCCGTCCACACCCTGTGGAGATCGTCCGGGCCGAGGTCGGCGATCAGCCGGTCGTCGATCGCGCCGGCGCCGTGCACGACGCCGCACAGCCGCGCGCCGCCCTCCCGGGCGACCGCGACGAGCCGCTCCGCGGTGCCGGGCGCGGCGATGTCGCCGAGCACGACGCCGACGTCCACGCCGCTCTCCCGGAGGCGCGCGATCACCTTCTCGGCGTCGGCGCCGGGGCCGCTCCGCCCGGACAGCACGATCCGGCCCGCGCCGCGCTCGGCCAGCAGCCGCGCGGTGACGAGGCCGATGCCGCCGTACCCGCCGGTGACGATGTAGGCGCCGCCGCGCCGGACGATCCGCTTCTTCCCGCCCTCCGTCTCCGGCAGTTCCGCCCGCCCGAGCCGCGCCGCGTACCGGGCGCCGCCGCGCCAGGCGACCTCGCGGGCGTCGCCGCCGGCGAGCAGTTCCGCGACGAGGTCCTGCGGCCGGTCGACGTCCACGTGGGTGGCCCGCTGCGCGGTCCGCTCGAACGCGAGGACGCGCGTGAGCGCGCTGACGAAGGCGTGGCCGGGCAGCCCCGCCTCGCCGTTCAGCGGGAGCGCGCCGCGGGTCGCGACGTAGAGGCGCGGCCCGTCCGGCAGCGAGCGGCTCACGCCGGCGACGGCGAGCACGAGGTCCTCGTCGACGAGACCGGCGGAGGGGACGAGGACGACGCCTTCGACCGGTTCGTCCATGGCCGGATGGCCGTCCGGGGGCCGGTTCGTCACCCGGTGCCGGATGACGTGCTTGCCGCGCTCCTCCAGTCCGGCGCCGGTCGCGGCGGCCAGCGCGTCGTCCTCTTCGGACAGGATCAGCCACGTCCCGCCGGAGCCGCCGTCGCGGCCGGCGTCGGCGTCCGCGCGCTCGCCGGCGTGCGCGGGGTCGTGGCCGGGGAGGGGCGACTCGTCCCAGCGGAGTTCGACGAGCTTGTCGGCCAGGGGGACGGGGATGTCGGGGCGGTCCGCGCGGCGCAGGACGATGCCGGTCGCCTCGGCGAGGACGCCGCCGTCCGCCGACAGGAGGGTGAGGGAGCCGGTGACGCCCTCCTCGTCGCGGACGACCGCCGCCTGGACGTGGCCGCCGCGGTGGGTCGGGCCGTAGACGCGGAGGCTGCCGATGGTCTCGGCCAGCCAGACGCCGCCCTCGCCGTCGTCCGCCGAGCCGTTCGCCTCGTCCGACAGCGCGGACAGGCAGCGGTCGAAGACCTCGGGGTGCAGCCGGTAGTGGCGGCTGCCGCGCTCGGCGGCGGCGATCTCGGTGGCCGCGCCGGGCTCGGGCGCCGCGGGGGCGCGGTGGTCGGCGCCGACGTCCGCGCTGGCCAGCCGCGCCCACGTGCCGGCGGGCGTCCGCGCGTGGATCTCGACCCGCTGCTCCGCCTCGGTGAACGTCGTGGTCACGGTCGTGTGCCCGCCGAGGGCGAGCGGCCGCTCCATCCACAGGCTGTTGACGCGGACGTCGTCGGTGCCGAGCGCGGTCGCCCCGGCGGCGAGCGCCATCTCCGCGAACGCGGCGACCGGTAGCGCGTGCAGCCCGTGGACGGTCAGGTCCCGCAGCCACGGCTGGGCCTCCAGCCCGACGTCGGCGCGCCAGGCGTGGCGGTCCTCGCCGGGCATCTCGACATGCGCGCCGAGCAGCGGGTGCTCGTCGCTCCGGCCCGATGCGCGGTGCGAGAGGTCGACCCAGTGCCGCTCGTGCCGCCACGGCGACTGCGGGACGTCGACGATGCGCCCGTCCGCCGGGGCCGCGACCGTGTGGCCGTGGGCGGCGAGGGTCGCGAGCTGCGCGTGGAACGTCAGCGTGTCGTCGGTCTCCTCGCCCTTGCGCGCCCGCTTGAGGGTGTGGGTGACGAGCGCGCCCGTCCCGTCGAGGGTCTCGCCGACCGCGTGGGCGAGGATCGGGTGCGCGTTGATCTCGACGAACGTCCGGAAGCCGTCCTCGGCGGCGGCGGACACCGCGTCGGTGAGCCGCACCGCGTTGCGCAGGTTCGCGGCCCAGTGCCCGGCGCCGAGCGCCGCGTCCGACCCGAGGTAGGCGCGGGGGTCGTCCAGCGCCGTGGTGTAGAACGCGATGCCGTCGGCGAGGGGGACGCCGCGTTCGGCGCCGACCCCGGCGAGCTGGTCGCGCAGCTCGGGGATCAGCGGGTCGACCTGCGGCGAGTGGCCCGCCCCCTCGGCCTGCACCGTGCGGGCGAGGCGCCCCTCGGCCTCGGCGCGCTTGACGACCTCGGCGACCTGGGCGGCGTCGCCGGTGACGACGGTCTGCTTCGGGGAGGAGTGCACGGCCGCGTACACCTCGGGGAGGCCGTCGGCGAGCCGGGCGACCTCGTCCGCGGACGCGCCGAGGACGGCCATCGCGCCGCCGCCGACGAGCCGCGTCAGCAGCCGGGAGCGGCGGCAGATGACGCGGACGCCGTCCTCCAGCGTGAGCGCGCCGGCGACGACGGCCGCCGCGACCTCGCCCATCGAGTGGCCGACGACGGCGCCGGGCGTGACGCCGTACGACTTCCACATGCGGGCCAGGCCGATCTGGACGGCGAACAGCACCGGCATGGCGGCGGCCGGCCCGTCCGGCTTGCGGCCCTCTTCGAGCAGCGCCCACAGGTCGGGGCCGCCCTCCTCGGCGAACAGGCCGTCCAGGTCGTCGATGGCCTCGGCGAACGCGGGCTCCTCCTCCAGCAGGCGCTGCGCCATGCCCGCGCGCTGCGCCCCGTACCCGGAGAAGACCCACACGGGACGGCCCGGCACGCCGAGCGCGGAACCCGTCACGACGCCGGGGTGGGGGCGGCCTTCGGCGAGGGCGGTGAGCCCCTCGACGAGGCCCGCGCGGTCCCTGGCGGCGACGGCGGCGCGGGCCCGGCCGCGGCCGGCGCGGCGGTGCAGGGTGCGGGCGACGTCGGCGAGCCGCACGCCGTCCTCGGCCTGGAGCCATTCGGCGAGAAGGGCCGCGTGGTCGCGGACGCGGTCGTCGCTGGTGTCCGACAGGGGGAACGTCCGGATGACGGCCGGGTGGGCGGCGGTCTCCTGCGCGGGCGCCTCTTCCAGGATGACGTGCGCGTTGGTCCCGCCGAAGCCGAACCCGGACACGCCCGCGCGCGCCGGGTGGCCCCTGACGGGCCACGGCGTCTCCTCCGCGACGACCGCGAGGTGCAGCTCGTCGAACGGGATGTGCGGGTTGGGCTCCTTGTAGTGCGCGCTGGGCGGGATGACGCGGTGATGCAGCGCGAGGACGGCCTTGATGAGCCCGGCGATGCCCGCCGCGGACTCCATGTGGCCGAGGTTCGACTTGGCGGAGCCCAGCAGCAGGGGCGCGTCGTCGTCGCGTCCCGCGCCGAGGACCTCGCCCACCGACTTCGCTTCGATCGGGTCGCCCAGGAACGTCCCCGTCCCGTGGGCCTCGATGTAGTCGACCTCGCGCGTGTCGATGCCGGCGGTAGCGTAGACGTCGCGGAGCAGGGCGCGCTGCGCCTCGGAGTTCGGGGCGACGAGGCCGTTGGAGCGCCCGTCGGAGTTCACTCCGGAGCCCCGCACGACGGCGAGGACGCGGTCGCCGTCCCGCTGCGCGTCCGACAGGCGCTTCAGGACGACGGCGCCGCAGCCCTCCGCGCGGACCATGCCGTCGGCGGACGCGTCGAACGCCTTGCAGTGCCCGTCCGCCGCCGTCCCGCCCGCGAGGTCGAACGTCATCGTGACGGTCGGCGACAGCAGCAGGTTCACGCCGCCCGCGAGCGCCACGTCGGCCTCGCCGCTGCGCAGCGCCTGGACGGCGAGGTGCGTGGACACCAGCGACGACGAGCACGCCGTGTCGACGATCATGCTGGGGCCGCGCAGGTCGAGCAGGTACGACAGCCGGTTCGCGATGATGCTGAGCGCGGCGCCGGTCGCCGTGAACGGCTCCAGGGACGCCAGGTCGGACGCGGTGAACGCCGCGTACTCCGGCGTGGACACCCCGACGAACACGCCGGTGCGGGTGCCGCGCAGCGACGCCGGGGCGATGCCCGCGTGCTCGAACGCCTCCCACGCCACTTCGAGGACGAGCCGCTGCTGCGGGTCCATGACGGCGGCCTCGCGCGGCGTGATGCCGAAGAACCGCGCGTCGAACGCGGCGACGTCGTCCAGGAAGCCGCCGAGCCGGGTGGTCCTGCCGAGCAGGTCGCCGACCTCGGGGGAGCCGTCGTCGAACGGGTCCCAGCGGCCGTCCGGCACCTCGCGGATCGCGTCGCCGCGCCCGGTCAGGAAGCGCCAGTAGTCGGCGGGGCCGGTCAGGTCGCGGTCGCCGCCGGGGAAGCGGCAGCCGATGCCGACGACGGCGATCGGCTCGTCGCCGGCCGCCGCCGCGCGGACCGGCTCGGGTTCGGGCGCCGGCTCCCCGGCGGCGCCGCCCGCCAGCGCGACCGACAGCTTGTTGATCGTGGGGTGCTCCCAGACGAGGGTGGCCGGGAGGGAGCGGCCGAGCATCTGCTCCAGCTCGCCGGCGATCGCGACCGCGTCCCGGGACGCCAGCCCGAACTCCTCGAGCGGGCGGTCGGGGTCGACCTCGGCGGCCGTGGTCCTGGAGCGGCGCGCGATCTGCTCGATCAGGTGGCGGCGGATCGCGTCCCCGCTGATCCCGTCCTGCGGGGTGGCATGCGCGGCTCCGGAACGATCGTTGCTCTGCATGCGCTGGGTTCCCCCCATGAAACCGGGATCGTTCATCGAAGCGGAGGGACCACTTTGTCCTACGCTGACCGGCTCACGATGCGCATCCAGACCACTTTTCTCACCGGCGTCTTGTCACGGTGATGACAAGACTCGGGAGTAACCAATGTGGCCTGATGGGATAGTTGGGTCAGCCCGGCACAGAGTCAGGGTTGAGTAACGGGACGCCAACCAATAGTAACAATAGCGACGACTGCTTTTAGGGGGAAGCGGCGGATTTCCCGGCGGTGCCGGACCCTCGCCGTACGGACTGTTGACCCGGGGCCGATACCGATGGGCGCTGGCGGTGGTGGCCGTCAGCGCGTTCATGACCACCATGGACAACACGGTGGTCTTCACGGCCCTGCCCACCATCATGACCGACCTGGACATGTCGTCCTCGGCCAAGGACTGGGTCGCCACCGGGTACATCCTGATGTTCTCCTGCCTGATGATCACGGGCGGGCGGCTCAGCGACGTCTACGGCTGCCGCGTCACGTTCACGTCCGGCATGGTCGCGTTCACCGCGGCGTCCGCCGTCTGCGGGCTCGCGCAGAGCTCCGAGGTGCTCATCGTCGCCCGCATCGTGCAGGGCGCCGGGGCCGCGCTGGTGCTCCCCGCCACGCAGGTGATGGTCACCGTCGGGCGCAACGACAAGCAGCGCTCCATCGGCAACATCGCCTTCATCGGCGCCGCGTCCGCCGCCACCGCGCTCGGCCCCGCGATCGGCGGGTTCATCGTCGAGCACTGGCACTGGGGCTGGATCTTCCTGATCAACATCGTGCCCGGCATCCTGGTGACCGTCCTCGGCCTGTTCGTGCTGACCTCGCGCGGGGAGAACAAGCACTCCCGCGTCGACCTGCCCGGCGTGCTGATCTCCGCGACGATGCTGTTCGCGTTCATCTACGGGCTGGAGGCCGGCAACAAGCTCGGCTGGGCCGACCCGTCCGTGCTCAGCGTCTTCGCGCTCGGCGCCATCGCCCTCGTCTGCTTCGTCGTGGTGGAGAGCTGGGCCCCCGACCCGATGATCGACCTGCGGTTCTTCCGCAACCGGGTGTTCACCGGCGGGCTGCTGTCGCAGATGCTCTACGGCATCGGCTTCAACGGCATGATGTTCTACTCGCAGCCGTTCCTGCAGCGCTTCCTGGGCTTCTCGCCGTCCGAGGCGGGCCTGGTCATGCTGCCCCCGGCCCTCGCGATCATCGTGCTGACCCCGATGGCGTTCCTGATGGCCGCCAAGGTCGGGCCGCGCCCGGCGATCGGCGCGGGGATGGCGCTGATGGGCCTCGGCATGGTGCTGTTCTCGATGCTGCAGGTCGGCGACGGCTACGCCGACCTGATGCCCGGCGTCATGCTCGTCGGCGTCGGCGCCGCCCTCGGCATGCCGCTGGTGATGTACGTGCTGAAGGCCGTCCCGGAGCGGCGGGCCGGCGTGGCGAGCGGCGTCATCAACGTGATCCGTGAGGCGTCCGGCGCCTTCGGCATCGCTATCGTCGGCCTCCTCATCCACCACATCCCCGACGAGGGCGCGAGCCCCGCCGCGCTGGAGACGTTCCGCGCAGGCACGTCCTCGGGCCTCATCCTCGGCGCCGTCCTCGTCCTCGTCGGCGGCCTGATCAGCGGCCTCACCCTGCCCAGCCGACGCGGCTGGCTCGGCCCGAAGCACGGCAAGTCGTCCCCCGTCATCCCCGATACCCCGGAGCCCGGCCCGGCCGTCACCCCGCGCGACCCGATCCCGGCCCTGGTCGCGCCCGCGCCCGAGCCGCTCACGGCTCCCGTCGCCGTGGCGAGCACCGCCCCGCCGAACGCGCCCCTCCCGCTCCCCGTCGCCTGGCACGACGACCTCGTGCCGGACGAACCCGTCCCCGCCGCCACCCCCGGTCCCCACTGGTGGGCCGACGACGAAAAGCCCGCCGAGGACAGCTTCACCTGGCAGGACGACGACCGTCCCGCCGGGCCGGCCCCGTGGCCCGCGCCTCCCGCCGCGCCCCCGCCGCCTCCGCCGCCCCCCGGCCCGGCGAACACCCGGGAAGACCTGCCCGCCTCCGACCCCGCCGGCCCGACCGTCCCCCTCCCCGCGCTGGCCCAGACCGGCCCCGAAACGCCCTCGCCGCGCGGAGCATCCGGCGTCCCGGCCCTGCCGGGCGACCCGCCGCGGGCCGACCTGGACCACGACGTCCCGCGCGCCGACTCACCGACGGGCGCGGTGCTCGGCGCGAGCCGTCCGCCCGGGTTCGAGGACGCGGAGCAGGGCCTCCCGCGCGATCAGGGCGCCGAAGAGCCGGCGGCCGAGGAAGCACCGGCAGCCGGCGAGCAGCCTGGCGCGGCCTCGCGGTGGAGCTCCGGGTGGTGGAGCTCCAGCCCCGGTGAAGACGGTCTTCCGGACGACGAACCCGATGGTCGGGAGGCCGCCGGGGTTGACGCCGGCGGCGCCGAAGCACCGCCCGCGCTGCGGGTCTCCTGGGATCCCAGCGGCGCGGAGCGGGATGCGGAGAGCGGGCCGCCGCCCGCGGACGAGGTGCTCGAAGGGGAGCGGCCCGCGCCGCCCGACGGATGGTACGAGCCCTACGTCCCGGAGGAGGGCCCGGCGGAGGATCCGCGGGTCAGCCCGCGCAGCGACGCCTGGTAGGAGGCACCGTGAGCAGAATCGTGATCTTCGCGGCGGGGTCGCGGGGGGACATCCAGCCCTGCGTCGCCCTCGGGCGCGCGCTGCGGGCGCGCGGGGACGAGGTGCGGCTCGTGGCGAGCGCGCGGTACTCGCCGATGGTCGTCGCGGCGGGGCTGGAGCTGGCGCCGCTGACGGCCGATCCGGCGGAGATCCTCGAATCGGACGCCGGGCAGGAGTTGCTCGCCGGCGGGCGCAATCCGGTGAAGTTCCTCGGCGGGTTCCGGCGCATCATCGGGCCGATGGCCGAACGGCTGCTGGCCGAGAGTTCGGACGCCTGTAAAGGCGCGGATCTCATCCTTGGGCCTACGCTCGGTTTCCTTCCGCGCCATATTGGTGAGCATCTCGGTGTTCCTTGGGCGCTGATTCATTTCCAGCCGAGCGAGCCGACGGGCGCGTTCCCGCATCCGTTCCTCCCGCAGGCGGGCGCGCTCGGGCCGTGGGCGAGGCGGGCGAGCTTCCGGGCGGTCGACCAGATCGCGTGGCAGCTATCGCGCCCCTTCATCAACCCGTGGCGGGAGGGGACGCTGGGCCTGCCGCGCCTGCCGCTGCGCGGGCGGCGGGCGGACGGCCCCGTGCTGGCGTGCTTCAGCCCCGTGGTCGTCCCGAGGCCCGAGGATTGGGGCCCCAACGTGCACCTGACGGGGTACTGGTTCCTCGACGAGCCCGAGTGGGAGCCCCCTGGGGAGCTCGCGGACTTCCTCGCGGCCGGTCCCCCGCCGGTCTATGTGGGGTTCGGGAGCATGGTCCCGAAGGACGCCGAGATGACCGCCCTGACCGTCCGGACGGCGTTGCGGCTCGCCGGGGTGCGCGGCGTCGTCCAGGGCGACCCGGCGAGTTCGGACGAGGACGTGCTCGCGGTCCGGGACGTCCCGCACTCGTGGCTGTTCCCGCGCATGGCGGCGGTCGTCCACCACGGCGGCGCCGGGACGACCGCGGCGGGGCTGCGGGCCGGCGTGCCGACGGTCGTGTGCCCGTTCTTCGGCGACCAGCCCTACTGGGGGGAGCGCGTCGCGGAGCTGGGCGCGGGGACGAGGCCGCTGCCGTTCCGCGCGATGACGGTGCCGCGGCTCGCCGCGAAGATCCGGCAGGCCGTCCAGGACCCGGACATGGCGGACCGCGCGGACGACCTCGGGCGGCGCATCCGGGCCGAGGACGGCGTCGGACGCGCCCGCGACGTCATCGACTCGCTGCTGCGGGCCCGCTGACCCGCGGCTCCCCGCGCGGCCGGGTCAGGGCGCGTCGCCGTCCGGCACCTCGGCCCAGGACCAGCCCGGCCCGTCCGGGTTCGGGACGATCACCCGCCTCGTCCGCGGGTTCTGCGGCGGCCTCGGCCGCGGCGGGCCGTCCGCCCACGGGCGCCACGGCTCCCCGGCGGCGGTGCCGTGCCCGTTCGCCTCGCCGCCGTCCGGTGTCCGGAAGGCGACCCGGGGCGGCTCGGCCGCCTGCGGGGCCGGCCGGGGCTCAGGGGGGCGGAAAGCCTCGTGCGCGTCCACGTGCCGCCGCGGGGCCGGAGCCGCGGCTCCCGCCTCCTCCCACTGCAGCGCGTACGGGAACGGCTGCTCGTCCGGCAGGCGCGGCGGGCGGGCGGTCGCGCCCGCCGCGGCCACGGCGGTGTGCTCGCGCAGGTCTATGCGGGCGTGCAGGCCGGCGAGGAACGGCGGCAGCCACCAGTTCGCCGCCCCCATGAACCGCATCGTCGCCGGGACGAGCAGCGACCGGACGAGCACGGCGTCCACGACGACCGCGACGAACATGCCGACGCCGATCAGCTTGACGACGGTGATGCCCGCCATGCTGAACGCGCCGATGACGACGAGGAACAGCAGCGCGGCGCTGGTGATGATGCCGCCCGTGTGCTGCATGCCGGACGCGACCGCCACCCGGTTGTCGTGCGTGAGGTCCCACTCCTCCCGGATGCGGCTGAGCAGGAAGACCTCGTAGTCCATCGACAGGCCGAACACGACCGCCAGGATGAGGATCATGCTGGTGGCCTCGACGCCGCCCGTCGGGGTGAAGTCCAGGACGCCCGCGAGATGCCCGTACTGGAAGCCCCACACGATCGCGCCGAACGAGGCGCCGATCGACAGGACGTTCATCACGATCGCCTTCAGCGGCAGCACGATCGACCCGAAGAACATGAAGAGCAGGATGAACGTGGCGACGCCGACGAAGACCGCCATCTTCGGCAGGGTGCGCATCAGGCTGGCCATCAGGTCCATCTGCGCGGCCGTGCTGCCGCCGACGTCGATGTGCATCGGGTAGCCGTCCTTGGACAGGCTCATCCCGCGGATGTCGGACACGAGGTCCTGGGCGCGCTGGTCCATCGGCTCGTACTTGTGCGTGACGGAGATGCGCACGCCCCCGTACGAGGCGGAGTAGCCGGTGAACTGGGCGTCCGTGACGCCGGGGAGCTTGGCCAGGCGCCGCCGGAACTCCTCCAGGTAGGGCGGGATGGGGTCGTCCTTCTTGGCGGGCGTCCAGTCGCGCGGGATGAGGTCGCCGGAGATGACCACGTCGATCGGCTCCGCGGAACCGTTCGGGAACTCCTTCTTGACCGTCTCCACCACGTGGCGGGTCGGGCTGCTCTTCGGCAGGACCCGCGCGTCCACGCTCCCGAACTGGACGTTCAGGAACGGCACGAACATCACGCCCAGGATGACGAGCACGACCGCGAAGTACGGCAGCGGATGCTTCATCACGCTGCGGCCCAGCCGGTACCAGAAGCCGCTCTCCGGGTCGCGCCGCGCGCGCTTGGCCGTGGGCCGCCGCCACGGCATCCGCCCGATCTCGACGCGCGGCCCCAGCAGCGCCAGGAGCGTCGGGAGGAGCACCGTGGCGCCGAAGACGGCGACCATGACGGTGGCGATGCCGGCGAGGCCGATCGTCCGGAGGAACATCTGCGGGAACAGCAGGAGCCCCGCGAGCGCGGCCGACACGGTCACGCCGCTGACGATGATGGTGCGGCCCGCCGTCGCCATGGTGGCGGCCAGGGCCGCCTGGCGGATCGGCTTCAGGTCCGCCTTGTACGCCTTCTTCGCGGCCTTGCGCGCCGCCTTGTCGCGTTCCCGTTTCCAGGGTTTCCCAGGTGGCAACCCCTGCGCGGACATGCCTCGCTCCAGTTCCTCGCGGAACCGGCTGATGATGAACAGCGAGTAGTCGATCGACAGGCCGACGCCCATCATCGTGACGACTTCCAGCGCGAACGATGTCACGTCCGCGGCATACGTCACCACATGGAGGACGGCGAGGCCGCCGATGGTCGAGAAGATCGCCACCGCCATCGGCAGCAGCGACGCCATCCACGCGCCGAACAGGATCATCAGCAGGATGAGCAGCGGCAGCGCGGTGATCAGCTCCGCGCGCACGATGTCGGCGACGACCTGCTGCCCGAACTCCTCGCCCAGCGGCACGCTGCCGCCGTACTGGACGGTGAGGCCCGGCGCCGCCAGCCGCTCCTTGATGGCGTGGTAGTCCTCGGTCTTGGCCGCGCCGTCCTTGCCGCGCAGCTTCACCGCGACGAACGTCTTGCGCCGGTCGTGCGACGCGAACGCGTCGGCCGCCTTACCGTCGAACGACCAGTAGGAGATGATCTCCTCGACGTTCGCCTTCGGCAGCCGCGCGACGGTGGTGACGACGCTCGCCTCGTAGCGCGGGTCGTCCACCGTCATCGTGTCGCTGGAGTAGAGGACGAGCACGTCGGGGTTGGTGCTGCCGAAGTAGGTGGCGCCGAGCTTCGCGACGAGCGTCGAGGACGCGTCCGGGTCCTCGAAGCCGCCCTCCTTGAACTTGGCGAACACGCCGAGGCCCCAGACGCCGGCGACGGCGGTCATCACCAAGATCAGCACAAGGCTGGTCCAGCGTCGCCGGTGGATGAGACGCCCCAGCCCCGAAAGCATGATCCTCCTGTGTCGCCGCGGCCGGCGGGCCGCCCCGGATGCGAGCTACTTGCGGGACGCCAGGCGCGCCGCGGTCGTCGGCAGCTCGCCGTCAAGGTAGCGCTGCCGCGTCGCCGCGCGCGCGATCTTCCCGCTGGACGTGCGGGACACGCCGCCCGGCTCGATCAGCACGAAGTCGTGGACGCTCATCTCGTGCTCGACGTTGACGGCGCCGCGCACCGCGGCCTCGACCTCGTCCGGGTCCAGCCGCCCGAGCGGGACGCGGCGGTTCCGCTCGGCGACGATGACCAGCCGCTCCGTCTCCTCCCCGGTGAGCGCGAACGCGGCGACGTGGTCGGGGCGGATCGCGGGGTGCGCCTCCTGCGCCGTGACCTCGATGTCCTGCGGGTAGTGGTTGCGGCCGTCGACGATGATGAGGTCCTTGATGCGGCCGGTGACGTACAGCTCGCCCTCGTGGACGACGCCGTAGTCGCCGGTCTTCATCCAGGGCCCGGCGGGAAGGTCGCCGGGCTCGCGCAGCTCCCCGCCGAACGTGTCCTGGCTGCGCTCGGAGTTGCGCCAGTAGCCGGGGGCCGTGTTGGGCCCGTGCACCCAGATCTCGCCGACGCGGCCGTCCGGCTGCTCCAGGCGCGTCTCCGGGTCGACGATCGCGACGAGCTGCCCGTAGGGGCGGCCGCACGACACGAGCTCCGACCCGCCCTCGGCGAGCCGCAGCTCGCCCTGCGTGAGCGCCTCCCGGTCCACGGAGATGATCTTCGGGGGGACGTCCTCGGCGGCCGCGGACACGAACACCGTCGCCTCCGCCAGCCCGTAGCCCGGCGCCTGCGCGCTCGGCCGCAGCCCCGCCGGCGCGAGCGCCTCCGCGAACATCGACAGCGTCGACGGGCGGATCGGCTCCGCGCCGTTCAGGCACGTCGTGAGCCCGGAGAGGTCCAGTTCCGCGATCTTCTCCGGCGGCACCGACGACGCGACGTACTCGTAGGCGAAGTTCGGCCCCGCCGTGTAGACGTTCTTGCCGGGACGCTCCGCGATCAGCTGCAGCCAGCGCAGCGGGTTCATGATGAACGACACCGGGTCGGTGTAGATCGCGTGGTCGCCGTTCACCAGCGGCAGCGCCATCGTCGCGATCAGCCCCATGTCGTGGAACAGCGGCAGCCAGCTGACCAGCTCCGGGGTCGGCCGGTCGGGCGCCCACCCGGCCCACAGCTGCGCCGCGTTCGCCGTCACGTTCCCGTGCGTGATCTCCACGCCGGCCGGCCGGCGCGTCGACCCCGACGTGTACTGCAGGTACGCGAGGTCGTCGAACGCGATGGGCTCGTCCTCCCACCGGCCGGCCAGCGCCGGGTCGATCTCCTCGGCGAACACGATCTCCTTCGGCTGCGGGACGTCGTGGTCGGCGAGGAACTTCTCCACGTGCGGCAGCGCGCTCCGCGTCGTGACGATCACCGCGGGCTCGGCGTCGGTGTAGGCGCCGATCAGCCGGTCGGCGTGCCCGGGGAGGTCGGGGGAGAACAGCGGCACCGCGATGACGTGCGCGTACATGGCGCCGAGCATGGTCATCATGTACTCGAGCGTCTGCGGCAGCAGCAGCGCGGCCCGCTCACCGGGCCCGGTGACCTGCCGCAGCGTCGCCGCGACCGCGCGCGCCCGCCGGTCCGTCTCCGCCCAGGTCGCCGTGACGTGCGCGCCCGCCGGGTCGACCGAGTAGTCGACGAACGTGTAGGCGGGGGCGTCCGGCTTCTCCCTCGCCCACCTCGCGACCCGTTCGATCAGCGGAGTGCGGCCGGAGCCGCCGGGCAGGAGTTCGGGAAGCAGCGAGCCCAATGCCATTGATCATTCTCCCGAGGGGACGGGCCGGACGGGACCCTGTGCGATACGGGTGGGCGCCATCGGCGGAGGTGCGTCGGCCGGACGGCTGTGTCTGGACGCCCCCCGGCGACCGGCGATGATCGTCAAGCTACCGGATGGTAGTCAGTGAGCGATATTAGCCCGCGGTCACATTCGGTGGCGCCCGGTTTGTCACCCCTGTGACAAGAGGAAATCCCCTTTCACATGCGGGCGTCCACCCGGTCACCGACCGTGCGGAAGCCTACCGGTCCGCGGAGAAGATCTGCTCCATGATCCCCCTGCGGTGCCGTCCCTGGTAGGTCGTCTCAGGGTTCACCTCGTCCGGGAGTTCGGCCAGGTAGCGGCTCTCGGCGTCGATCAGCTGCTCGAGTTCGCCGCGGTCGAGGAACACGCCCTTGCATCCCGGGCATTCCTCGATCACGACCCCGTGGCGTTCAAGGGTGTCGAGCTCGGACTCGCACTTCGGACATTGCAGCGTCGCGTCTGACATACCGGATCCCCTGTCCGTCACGACCGCGTTTACTGTCAGGCGGTCAGCTTACTGACACCTGACCCGGTTTGGGATGGCTCGTCCGTCAATACGGCTGTCCGCGATGGGCATCCCCACCGTTCCCGTCGTTCCGCGGCGGGCGTCACCCACCGGACAAGGCCCTCCTCAGCGCCAGCCGCCGCCTCATCAGCCCGACGCAGGCCGCGCCCCACAGCAGGCCGATCTCGGCCACGAGCGCGATGCCGATGACGACCGCCCAGTCCGTCTCGTCCGACTCCTGCATCCCGCTGGGGGCCACCAGCGTCATCCGGCTCTCCCCAGGCGCCACGACCGGTCCCGCGGGCGCGTTCACCGGCGGCAGCACGGCCCCCCGAGGCGGCGACACGGTAGGCAGATCCGGCACCTCGAACGCACCGCCCGCACCCCCTGGGACGGGCCCCCCGGAGCCGCCCGACGACTTCGGCCCCGAAGGGACCCCGGCCGAACACGGCCCGCCACGCACCCGACCGTTCGTGCAGTGACCACCCGAAGCTACGGAGGGCTTCGCCGCAGGGCACGCCCCGGCGCTCGCACACGACCCCCCTGCCGACGAGTGACCAGCACCAGACGGCCTCGGCCCAGAGGCTTGCCCAGCCGGACACGGCCGACCACCCGCACCAGCCTTGTTCCCCACGCAATGGCCACGTGGTGACGGCTTGGCACCCGACGACTTCGACGCAGGACACACTCCCCCACCCGCACACGACACCCCGGTCGGCGACGGGCCGCCACTCACAGTCGGCTTGAGTCCAGACTCCGCAGACGGACACGGCCTCCCGCCCGCACTCGCCTTACTCCCCGCACAGTGATCGCTTGGAGACGGCTTCACGCCGGACGGCTGCGCAGACGGGCACGGTCCTCCGCTCGCGCTCGCCGCACTGCCCGTGCAATGACTGCTCGGCGACGGCTTAGCACCCGACGACTTCGGCGCAGGGCACACTCCCCCGCCCGCACACGACACCCCACTCGGTGACGCACCACCGCTCATCGTCGGCCTCGGACCAGAAGGCTCGGCAGACGGGCACGATCTGCTACCCGCGCTCGCCTTGCTCCCCGTGCAATGACTGCTCGGTGACGGCTTAGCGCTCGACGGCTTCGGCGCAGGGCACGCTCCGCCGCCCGGACACGACACCCCAGTCGGTGACGCACTGCCGCTCGCCGTCGGCCTCGGACCAGAAGGCTCCGCCGACGGACACGATCTGCTACCCGCGCTCGCCTTGCTCCCCGTGCAATGACTGCTCGGTGACGGCTTAGCGCTCGACGGGGTCGATATGGGGCACGGCCCGCCGTCCGTGCACGGCGACCCTGCTGGCGATGTGCTGCCGCTCGCCGTCGGCTTCGGGCCGGACGGCTGCGCAGACGGACACGGGCTTCCGGATGCGCTCCCCGCGCAGTGACTACTCGATGGCGTCTCGATGCCCGCCGAGGTACTGCTTGTGGTCGCATTGGGGGCCGAGGGGGGCGTGGAGAGGGCGAACAGGGCGCGGATCGTGCGGTGCGGGGCGTTCGCGGCGTCCGCTACCGCGACGACGCTCAGTGGCCTGGTGGACGACATCGCCGAGGCGGGGATACGGACTGTGGCCGTCCGTGCGAGGGGCTTCTCGGCCACGTCGTGGAGGGCGCAGCGGAGTTGGCGGGACGTGGCGGAGCGGGCGCAGTCCGGGGAGTGGCGCGTCCAGGAGAGGGGGCGTTCGGCGGTGAGGCGCAGGGTGGTGTCGTGGGCGACGCCGCCTTCGGCGTGGACGCGGATCGTGTACGTGAGGGCGTAGCCGGGGCCGGTGGTGGTGGCCGTGGAGGTCGTCATGTCCATCGCCAGCCGCACGGCGGGCTGGGCGGCGCCGGCGGACGGGCTCGCCAGTGCCAGCGGTGCGGCCAGTGCGGCGCCGGCCGCGATGGCGCCCCAGCGTGTCCTCACCGTTCCCCCCAGCGGTGTCCTGCATGGCTGCCAGGGGGGCGGCGCCGCGGCGCCGGGCACAGACTGTTATTGCCACATCGTCGAGCGGAGTAACGTGCCTCACTCTGGCAACTCCCCCGCTTTCGCACAGTGAAATCGGTTCTCCGTAGAATCGGGTGGGGTGCGAGGGAGAGGAGACCCGGGGTGGCGGAGGCCGTTCGGTCGCTGGAGCGCGCGTTCGATCTGCTGGAGCATCTGGCCGACGCCGGGGGCGAGATGGCGCTGTCGGAGCTGACGGAGGTCTCCGGGCTGCCGATGCCGACGATCTACCGGCTGATGCGGACGCTGGTGAACCAGGGCTATGTGCGGCAGGAGCCTTCCAAGCGGTACGCGCTGGGGCCGCGGCTCGTCCGGCTGGGCGAGGGCGCGAGCCGGCTGCTCGGCACGTGGGCGCGGCCGGTGCTGGCCCGGCTGGTGGACGAGATCGGCGAGACCGCCAACATGGCGGTGCTCGAAGGCGACGAGGCCGTGTACGTCGCGCAGGTGCCGTCCAAGCACTCGATGCGCATGTTCACCGAGGTGGGGCGGCGCGTCCAGCCGCACTGCACCGGCGTGGGCAAGGCGCTGCTGTCGCAGCTGCCCGACCAGCGGGTCCGGGAGATCCTCGCGCGGACGGGCATGGACGCCCACACCCCCAACACCTTCACCGACCCGGACGCGCTGCTGGGGGAGCTGCGGCGGATCCGGGAGCGGGGCTACGCGCTGGACGACGAGGAGCAGGAGATCGGCGTCCGCTGCGTCGCGGTGCCGCTGCCGGGGGCGCCGGCGTTGACGGCGATCTCGGTGTCCGGCCCGTCCGGGCGCATGACGCGCGAGGCCGTCCCGGACGTCGTGCCCATCATGCGGGACGCCGCCGAGCGGTTCGCGAAAGAGCTGAGCCCGACCGCGTGACGCGGCCGGGCCCCAGGTGCGGCGGGTCAGTCGACGGGTTCGCCCACGATGACGGTGGGGCGCCCGCCGCGCTCCCAGGCGACGAAGTCGCCCGCGGACTTGACGAGCACGGCGGCCAGCCACAGGGCCAGGCCGGTGTCGTCGGCGATGCCCGCGATCGGGATCACGTCGGGGATGGCGTCGATCGGGGAGACGATGTAGACGAGGCCCAGGGCGAGCAGCCCGAGCGTCCCGAACGACATGCCCTTGTACTGCCCGCGCAGGACGGCCTTCAGCATCCGGGGGACGGCGCGGACCCGCTCCCACAGGCCGGGTGCGTCGGGCTGCAGGGTCTCGCTGTAGATCCGCCACGCCTGCCCGGCGGCGGCCGCACTGCGCTTCCTGTCCACGAGCACTCCTCGTCCGAACGTTCAGAGGGCGCGCCCCCGCGGCGCCCACGCATATCTACGACGCGACGGCCGCCGGAAATGTTCCCTCGCCCCGGCCGTGAGTCAGGAGTCACAGGCGCCACACCGGCACCGGCGCCGGAATGATCGCGGGAGTGCCCTGCGGAACATCGCGCTGCGGTTCCATTCGCCTTACTTCCGGTGAGTTCTTCATCACTTCCCCGGCGGACCTGCGGCGTTTCGCGGCGTGTTGGCCGGCCGGCGCTGCGAGCATGGCCCCGCGGGCGCCTCCCCCAGCACGACCGGCACGGCCCGTCGAGCACTGCAGGAGCTGACGACCGACATGAGCGGCGACACCACGAACCGTCCCGTCCACGGCACCGCGGCAGGCGAACCCTACGTCGCGCTGCCCCCGACCGCGGTCGACGCGGTCGCCTCGGGCCCGACCCGGCTGATCGCGGCCTGGCCCGGCTTCGACCCGCCCCGCACGGCGGCCGCGCTCGCGGCGGCGGTCCCGATGACCGGCGTGCCGGTGTGGCGGGTGTTCCTCGACCTGCCGGGGCGCTCGCCCGGCGGGCTCGGCTCCGGCGCGATCCTGGAGACCGAGGCCGTCGAGGCGTACTGCGCGGCGGTGGAGAACGCCGTCGAGCGGCTGCCGGACGTCCTCGCGGAGATCCGCCGCGACCTCGCGATCCCGGACGGCCCCGCCGCCCTCGCCGGGTTCAGCGCGGGTGCCGCCGCCGCGCTGCTGGCCGTGCTGCGCGGCACCGTGCCGGTGAGCGCCGCCGCGCTCGTGGCGCCCGTCGTCGCCCCGTCGCGGGCCGCGCGGGCGGTGGAGAAGCGGTCCGGCCGCGACCGGGACTGGACGGCCCACGCCACCGAACTCGCCGACCGCCTCGACCTCGGCTCCCTCGCCGGCGGCCTCGCCGGGCGGGACGTCCCGCTCCTGCTCATCGGCGGCGCCAAGGACCGCGTCGTCCCCGCCAGGGAGATCACGTCCCTGCGCGACGCCCTGCGGCGGCACGGAACCGGGCCCGTCGAATCCACCGCGTTCCGCATGGGGCACGCGCTCGCCGCCGAGCCCGGCACCGAACCGCGCCCGCCCATCACCGAGGCCGTCCAGGTGGACACCGCCCTCACCGACTGGTTCCGCGCCCGCCTGGCCCGGGCCGGCGATCAGCGGACGGCGGCGGGCGAGCGGCCGGAGGACGCCCGGGACGGCGCCCGGCCGGCCGCCGGCGAAGGCTCCCCGGATGAGCGTCCGGGTGCCGTCGCCGGGCAGCGGCGCTGATCCGCCGCCCGGCGGGCACGCTCGGGCGCCCGCCGGGCGGGTGGTGTTCTTCCGGATCAGCCGCGGGACAGGACCTCGTACCGGACGGGGATCACGCCCGCCCCGGTGCCGCCGACCTTCTTCATCGCGGCCCTGGACAGGTCCAGGCAGCGGCCGCCCGCGTACGGGCCGCGGTCGTTGATGCGGACCACGACCGAGCGGCCGTTGTTCTTGTTCGTCACGCGGACCTTGGAGCCCATCGGCAGCGTCTTGTGCGCGGCCGTCAGCTCGTCCGGGTCGAACGGCTCCCCGCTCGCCGTCATCTGGCCCTCCCAGTAGTAGGAGGCCTGGCAGGAGCCCGAGGAGAGGACCTTGGACTTCTTCTTCCCGGTCTTCTTCTCCGGCTTCGCGAGGTGCGCCACCTTGGTGTCGGACTTGGGCGCCTTCTTCTTCGGAGACTTCGCCGGCTCCGGCGAGCGCGGCCTGCCGCGGCTCGCCCGCGGCGGGTCGGCCTCCGGCCGCCCGGCCAGCGGGTCGGCGGCCGGCGGCGCGGTCTGCGCGGCCCGCGCCGGTCTTGCGGTTCCGCCGCCGTTCACCAGCGCGAACGCGCCCGCCGCCAGGACGGCGACGGCGGCTCCGGAGACGATCAGGACGGTGCGCAGGCGCACTCGGACAAGGCGCCTTACAGGGCTACCCACAGAGGAGTCCTTTGTTAGGGGACAGGACCCCGGACGCCCGGTTCGTCTCGCGGCGTGCTCAGGCGACCTCGTTCGTCCCCGAGTCCTCCGCCGCCCGCGGGCTCGCTCGCCCGGCTCCGCGCCGCTCTCTCAGGCGCGTCCGCGTCATCGCGGTCCGGCGTCCGGCAGGTGCGGCGGGAAAGGCATCTTCACTTTTGATCTCTAAAGCGCCGCACAAGTCCTTGACCGTACGTTGCGTCTCGCGTGAATCAAGACGTAGGGCCCTAGTTTGTGGGGTTTGTCACCCTGATCTTTGCGCTGGGCAGTTGACCGACTTCACACCGTCACTGGGTTTGTAGATCTTCTTTACTAACCATGGAAGGTGTGATCTCGGACATATAACAATCGCTTGCTCGGCATGCGAAAGGGGCGTTCCGCGGATGCGGCGGCATCCGCGGAACGCCCCTGTGCGCGCTGGACGGAAGGGTGCGCGTCACCCGATTCCGGGCAGCGCGGGGAGCCCGAGCGGGGCCGCGTCGGGCATGGAGATCGGGCCATCCGACAGCGGGCCGGCCGACAGCGGGCCGTCCGCCGGGCGCGCGGCCGGGTCCTT